>CACZRG010000108.1 GCA_902783485.1 uncultured Elusimicrobium sp. | reverse complement strand
TTATAAAGAATGACATCTCCCTCCGCAAGACCGGATACTATCTCAACACCGCGGTCTGTTGTAGCGCCTGTCTCGACATCCTTGTACTGAGGCTTTGCTGTCTTGTCAAGAGCGGTAACAACAGCTGTTTTTCCACTTTCAGGATTTATTGTCACTGCGGTGGCCGGGACAAGCAGGAAACTGCGCGCATCAGTAAGGCGGATCTTGATATTTGCTGTCATCTGGCTCTTGAAGAAAGCAGGAATATTGTCAAGCCTTATTCTTACCTTGTACTGAATAACATTGCTGGATGATTTTCCCTCATCAGCAATTCTCATAACCTTACCTTCAACAGTTGTTTCCGGGTAAGCATCAAGATTTATAAGAGCAGTCTGGCCTACCTTAACCTTTCCTATGTCGCTTTCATCTACATTTCCCTCGACTATAAGCCTGTCTGAAAGTGCATAAATAACTTTTGAGGAAGAAACTGTTTCTCCGTTAACGGCATCCTTAAGAATAATGGTACCGCCTGTGGGTGCAGTTATCTTTATGGATTTATAGGATTTCTGATAATGCGCATATTCCGAAGGGGAAAGATTGCGCGCAGCATCAAGTATGGCTACCCGGTCAGATGAACTCATCTCTGCCAGAATCTGGCCGGCACGAACAACCGTACCCTCCTCGACCATCATTTTCTCTATACGTCCACTTGTACTCGGTGTAATATCAATACGGTTTTCCGGGGCTACAGCTCCGGTAGCCTCAACGTATTCAGCCATATCCTCCATAGTGACACGGACTTCATGCCATCTGTTGTTTTCCTTCATCTGCTTTCTCTTCTGAAGGATAGCCATGGTTCCCGCAAGAATCACTATTACTGCAACAATAATCGCTATGATTTTTTTCATTTTCGGAATCTCCGTTATTTTTCAAGAGTAACGCCGAGCAGATTTTCCAGATTGATTTTCTGCTCATTAGCGGTCTTAAGATACTGCAGCTGATTCTGCTGCGCATCCACCAGGTTCTGTTCAACCGTTTCAAAATTTATAAAAGACATATTGCCCGACATATAATTTATATGAGCTTCCTTATAACGTTCTTCGCTCGCATCAAGCATCTGCTGCCCGGCAGCAACCGTCTCGCAGGCATTGAGCAGTCCTGCATGTGCACTGCGCAGACTGTTTTCCAGCTCCATTTTAGCGCTCCTGTAGGTTTCCTCTGCAGCCTTTAACCCGGCCTGCGCCGCCTTTCTGGTATGATACAGATGTGTAAGACCGCCGGAAAAAATGGGCAGGCTCAGACTTATACCGACACTCCAGCGCTTTGAATCATTGGGGAATTCCCTGTCACCACTCCAGTTCAGTGACTGGCTGGCTGAAATAGAAGGATAAAATTTACTGTCCGCGGATTTAACGTTTTCTCTTGTTTTCTCAAGCGTAATACGCTGATTTTTCATTATGGGAGAATTTTCCAGCGCGTATCTTAGTTCGCTTTCCGTGAAAGAACTGTCCGGTGTTTTAAGAGCAGCCTTCACAGTTATCTTTCTGTATTCGTTTTCGCCCATGGCAGACAGGAGTTCACGACGGGCATTCTCAAGCGCGCGGGCGGATTTCTGATTGCTTATTCTCGCCTGATTATACTGTGCCTGCGCATATTTCATATTTCCGAGGCTTTCGCGGCCACTTTCATATTTCAGTTTTGTGAGATTGGCATTTTCCCTGCGTATCTTAAGAACCTTGTCATTGACTTTTTCCTGCTCCTGCTCTACAAGAAGAGTCATGAATTTTGAATACAGGGTTTTTCTTAATGAGGCTGATTCTATCTCATATGCTATTTTAGCCTGCTCATAGGTAAGTTTTGAACTGCGGTAACTGGAATTATTGCTCATGCTCCATAATGTTTCACTGGCCGATATTCCGGCGCTCCAGCTGCCACGGCCACCACCACTGAACTGGGGCCCACCGAGACTGTAACCATGGGAAAGTCCTATGGACGGAAGGTATGTATTGAATGCGTCCTTGTAATTGTATTCGCTCTGTTCAAGGCTTCTGCGCTTCGCATTGAGTGAAGGATTATTTGCCATGGCGGCCCTGACACAATCCTCCCATGTAAGCACATCGTCCGCCCGGACGGGGGAAACCGCCAGGAAAGACAAACACAATACAAGCGCAAGACCTGTATTGATTAGTGTTTTCATATTCACCATAATAAACGTATTTAGTAGATTTTTATTGCAAGTTCTACTGATTTCTCACAAATTACTTTTACATTATATTAAATTTACCGGACGGTAAATTTTAAAACATAAAAAACATATGCTCATATAAGTATTTCAGAGCCGGATATTCCGCAGACAGACTGTCAGCCGGAAGCACACTGATAACCGCCATATATAGTTTTATGTAATTCTATGATATAATTATTATTAAGTTTTAGTACAAAGGCAGAATTATGAAAAAACTGGAAGGCAAAACTTTATCTGCTGAAATACTCGCTTCACTGCCCGCCCGTTGCGGTGCAGTAAAAGCCGTGCTTGGCCGTGCTCCTTCACTTGCGATAATAAATTTCTACCCGGTTTCGCCCTCTGGCGTATACGCCAGAAAAAAAGCCGTCGCCTGTGAGAAAGCCGGTATTTCCGTAAAAATGTATGAACCTTCAGCCGGAATGCCGTATGAGGAATTCCGTGAACTTATCATTGAAACCGGCAAAGATACAGACATTGACGCAGTAATGATAGAAAGACCGCTGCCCGCCGGTTTCGACAGGCAGGAAACCTGGGATATTCTTTCCGCGGAAAAAGATGTCGACGGACTTTCAACATTAAACGCAGGCCGCCTGTTCCAGATAAAAAAATTTGATGAAATAGAAAAAAAAGGTTTTTTCGTTCCATGTACTGCACTATCCGTAGTAAAACTTATGCAGTATCATGGTATTCAGGCCGCAGGTGCGCAGATTGCCGTGGCTGGCAGATCCTCTGTTGTAGGTAAACCTCTTGCACAGATGCTCACTGCACTTAATGCCACTGTCACGCTGTGCCATACCGGCACAAAAGACATTCCAGCCGTATTCCGGGAAAACGGAATAATAATATCTGCTGCAGGCAAACCAAAGTGGGTAAAAAAGGAAATGCTGCCTGAAAACGCCGTTCTGATTGACGTAGGAACGAACATGGATGAAAACGGGAAAATATGCGGAGACGCCGATCCAGGCTGCGCTGAAATATGCTCAGCAATGTCTCCTGTTCCAGGAGGCGTCGGGCCCTTGACAAAGGCGCTTCTGCTTGAAGCCGTAGTAAAAGCGGCTGAAAAAAAGATTAACAGATAAAAGGACAAAAAGATGAAGAAAACATTTATCCTCACCTCCTTTATGATGATGCTCGCAGTTGTCCTTACCCCACTGCCAGTGCTTTACGCGCAGGAAGACCCGGTGGCGAATGACGATCCTCTTGTGGAAGGTCTGCCTGATGACGTTCCACAGACCGAAAAAAAGGCCGAAAAGAAACCTGCAAAAAAAGCGAAGAAAAAAACTGCAAAGAAAAATACAAAAAAAGCCTCAAAGAAAAAGGCAAAAAAGAAAAAGAAAATTTATGTAGACGAGTATAAATTCCAGACAAACGAATTTGAAGTGGAAAAAATCTCCTACAAATTCAACCGTGCAGGAGATCCGATCATATCGCAGAAAGCCGGAATAGGCAAGACAAGACAGTTCGGAAAAGATTATTCACAATACTGGAAAAACAATTCTGCCTCGCCAAGCATAAAGACAAATGCCTCAAAAAACTCAAACAAGAAGTATCAGAAGCCGAATGCTTTTGATGATAATTCCAAAAGCAGGCAGAGTGACGAACTCACACTTCCGGACGGGCTTGGTCAGCCTAACGGGCTTATAGTAGTAGACCCGATCATAGAGAAGAGAGATGACGGCAGATAAAACCGACTGCAATCAATGAAAGCAGACGCAGACTGGCCGGAGTTATTTTTCCGGAATTCATTCTATAATCCCGCCTCTGCCGAAGCCGTAAAAGCGGCACCGGCGGAGGCTGATTTTTTATGCCGGGCAATGAAACTTGAAAAAGGAACATCCCTGCTGGATATATGCTGCGGACCCGGACGGCATGACATAGAATTTGCCCGGCGCGGAATAGATGTAACCGGATATGATTTTTCCGCTGAATATCTTGACGAGGCCCGCATAAAAGCGGAAAAGAATAATTTAAACATAGTATTTGAACGTGGAGATATGCGCAGTATTCCATATATATGCCGTTTCGACGCAGCAGTCTCCCTTTTCAACAGCTTCGGATATTTTCAGGATTATAAAGATGATATAAAAACACTGAAAGGCATATTCCGTGCACTCAGGCCCGGTGGTATTTTTGCGCTGGACATAGTAAACGGCAGATATGTACGCGATTACACAGGCCCGTATGAAAGAACGGACCTGGGCAGCTGCTGGCGTATTGCCCGGACAGAACTTGACAAAGACGGCATGACATGCGCCTGGACATTCATAGACAAAAAAACCGGAAAAAGCCGCAGTGCGGTATTCTTCAACAGACTTTATGACCAGCAGAGAATAAGCGACGCACTAAAAACCGCCGGATTTTCAGTACTGAAATTTTACGGAGATTTCAGCGGGAGCAGACTTAACGGAAAAAAAGACAGGATAATAGTCATTTCAAGAAAGAACTCAGGAAACAAAAAAGAACATTCAACAGCGGCCGCCACAACAGTAAAAACAAAGATCAGGAAATATGCAAAACCCCGTACCATAAACAACATCACCGCCGGGAGCAAAGCAGGAAAAAGAAAAAAGGCGTAAGGAAATGACCGGAGAAAACACAGGTGGCGGTGCAGAGAAAAAGGGCAGGTACGGTGACATGGCCGGAATCCCGGTAAGTGCGGATACGGAATACACTGTAAGGCCAATAGGAATAATTGAATCCTGTTTTCAGGAAAAATTCGCCACACCACGGCAGCCAGGCCTTGTAAAAAACTCTATTTCCACAATAAGGATTTTTCAGGAATACATACCTGGACACTCATTAAGCGGGCTGGAAGGGTTTTCGCATTTATGGGTTCTTGGCTGGATGCATCTCAACACAAACAAAAGTTTCCGTCCGAAAATACACCCTCCACGGCTCAGGGGCGCGAAAATGGGAATTTTCGCCACAAGATCACCTCACAGACCAAATCCGCTGGCGATTTCCGTAGCAAAAATAGAAAAGATAGAAGGAAACCTTATACATCTCTCCGGTCTGGATTTCATAAACGGCACCCCGGTAATTGATATAAAACCGTATCTTAAACTATGCGACTGCCTGCCGGAGGCAAAAGACGGCTGGATAGAAGAAAACTCTTTTCCTGAACTTGAAGTAGTTTTTACGGAACAGGCAGAAGAGGATCTGAAAAAATGCGGCAGTCCCGGTCTCAAAGATCTTATAACGGAAACACTTGCCAGCGATCCGCGCAACCGCAGGGATGGTACCCAGATGGGCGACGGATTTGAAATGGGATTTTTCATAGCAAATCACGATGTTCATTTCGCTGTAAGGGATGGCAAAGCCTGTGTTCTCAGAATAGAGACAGGAAAGAAATTTGAAAAAAAATTCCGCCGCGACAAAAGGCAGAAGCAGACAGAAACTGAATACAGAAAAAACAAGGAGAAGAAAATGAAAAAAATAGCGGTATTCACAGCATTCAGAGGATTTCGCGATGAGGAATATCTGGAACCGAAAGCGATTCTGGAATCAGCCGGCATACAGATAACCACTGTTTCGACAAAAAAAGGCGAGGCTTTAGGAAAACTGGGTGCAAAAATACAGACAGACTGCCTTATTTCAGATGTAAACACCGCTGATTACGACGCACTGACACTAGTAGGTGGCCCCGGAGCCCTATCGGAATTTGACAATCCAGCGGTTCACGCAATATTCACAAAAGCGCAGTCAGAAGGGAAAATAATAGGCGCAATCTGTATATCTCCCATGGTACTGGCGCACGCCGGCCTGCTCAAAGGGAAAAAAGCCACAGTATGGACAGACGGAAGCAATCTTGAGGATTTTAAAAACTGTGGTGCGGAATATACTGCAGCCGCAGTAGAACGCGACGGCAGAATTATAACAGCAAACGGTCCGGCTGCCGCAAAGGAATACGCCAATGCCCTTATTGATGCATTGAAATAAATATATCCGGTGGAATAGAATGAAAAACACTTTTTTTATCGTTTTATCACTTTTTCTCTGCGCCTGCACCTACAACACAGGTAACGGCAGTTCTGAAAACACAGACGGTTCCGTATATCAGGCCGGTGCAGCCGGGCCTTCTGAAAACACCATAAAAAATTCTGCCGCAACAGTTTTATCAGACAGCAGAAGCACAAAAGAAGAAGAAAGCTACTGTTCAAAAATAAGACGTTTCAAGGTGGCGCAGATAGGCGGGGATTTTGTTATCGCAGGAGAATGCAGCGACCTCCTTCCGGACAAAGTCTGTCTTGTACCTAAAACACAGTATGTTTATTTCAAGAAAAAGCAGCTGGAGAAAATAAACGTAAAAATTATATACGACGGTCTTATTTTCACAATACCGGAAAAGAAATGTGCCAGATTTACGGATTCATACACATACAAGACAAAAATAGACAATGTATCTGAACTTATTTTCGGTGAAAAATCAGACACTACAATTCCTGTTGCGGAAATAGCCGGAAGATACTGATTTCAAAAACTAAACCAGCTCAGGCAGAATACCGGTTACAGACAGGAAATCATCAAAAAATCCCGGATATGATTTCCTGACGCAGTCCGGCCCCTTTATTTTTATCCCATGGCAGACAAGGCTGGCTACCGTGGCAGCCATGGCCATACGGTGATCTTCCGCAGCGTCAACAACAAATTCCGCTTTTTCGTTGAAAGGCCCTGATACAGACAGTACACCATTGCCGTATTCCGCTGTGGCACCAGCTTTTCTTATTATTTCAATCACCGCGGCAAGTCTGTCAGTTTCTTTTACCTTAAGTCCTTCCACACCATGAAACAACGCATGGCAACCGGCAGCTGCAAAAAGCACGGCAAGCAGAGGAATCTCATCTATAAGCGAAGGCACTTCCCCGGCTGATACTTCAACAGGATCAAGCCGCTGCGCGGGATAAAAATCCAGTGTTCCACACGGTTCCGCACTGTCAGTGACATTACTGCGGAAATATGCTCCGGCCCTTTTCATGACATTAACAAGCCCGGTCCGGGACGGATTCAGTCCGGTTTTCCGCACACGCAGTGGAAGTTTAAGCAGCTGAGCCCCGGCTATAAAGGGCGCGGCAGAGGAAAAATCACCCGGAATCTCTATGTGGCAGGCCTTAAATGGAGATTTCTGCACAAACCCGGTTTCCGCTGAAACCGCACGACGTGAGAATCCGCTGCCGTGAACCGATACCGTAAGTCCACTGCGCTCAACAGGAACAGAAAACATTTCAAACATATTCTCCCCGTGGGTACGGGACAGGTACGGTTCCGTTATTTCCGTTACCCCTTCGGCAAATACTCCGGCGGACAACAGCGCACTCTTTACCTGCGCACTAGCAACAGGCATGGAATATTTTATTCCGTGAAGCGCCGCCGGTTTTATCCTGACAGGCAGCTTCATTTTTTCCGCAGTGGTTATATCCGCCCCCATAAGCCCAAGCGGTTCAATAACATACCGGAAAGGCCTGCCACGGAGCTGCGCACTGCCGTCAATCTCAGCCTCCAGGCCACTTCCAGCAATTAATCCGCATAGAAGTCTGGCAAGTGCTCCAGAGGAACGGCAGTAAAGCGGTTTATCAGGGGAATGAAGTTTTCCCCCCTTTATTTCAATTTTCCCTTGCCGTACAAAAACCTCAGCTCCCAATGCCCTGACGCAGTCAAGTGCGGCTTCAGTGTCATCACAGAAAAGCGGATTTATTATTTCTGTTTTTCCTTCCGCAAAAGCCGCAAGCAGCACCGCCCTTATGGTTATGGATTTGTCCGGCGGAGGAACATAAAGATGGAAATTCCCTGAATCTTCACTCATTATCTTTTATAAATTCCGGCTTTCTGCCTTATCATGAAAATAATGAAGGGCTTCAATGTATGAACCGGCCCCCCTGCCCTTTATCTGAATTTCACACACAGGCGATATAACAGATACCTGCCGGAAAGGCTCGCGCGCGGATATGTCGCTAAGATGTACCTCTGCCGTGGGAATATTTACTGCTTCTATAGCATCACGCACAGCATAACTGTAATGTGTAAGGGCTCCCGGATTTATAACAAGCGCATCCACAG
>CACZRG010000107.1 GCA_902783485.1 uncultured Elusimicrobium sp. | reverse complement strand
TTATATATGAGGCCATGCGTGCAATAGAAGAATTAAGGCTTGATTCAAAATATCTTTTTGTTCATTTTCCCCTTTCCACAGAGGAGGCGGTATCTGAAAAACCTGTCAGATTTCCTCCAACACTGCCTCAGAAAATGCTGAAAGACGCAGGCCATATCATATTAAAGAATATTGTCTCATAACCTGACAAAGCAGCAAAAAGCCCCGGAAATTATTTATATCCGGGGCTTTTTCTGTCTGCGTAAAAGATATTATCTGCCAAGACCGGCAATCATATTTTCCGCTCCGGCGAAAATTTCCTCAAGATGCTTTTCATCTTTGAAGCTTTCGGCGTATATCTTGTATACATTCTCCGTGCCTGAAGGACGGGCAGCGAACCAGCCATCACTTGTACTAACCTTGACTCCGCCGAATGAAGCCTGATTGGAAGAGGCTTTTGTTTCTATTTTCACAATGGGACTTCCGGCAATTTCCGATGTTCTGATTTTTTCCGGGGAAATGCTTTTCAGCAGTTTTTTCATTTCGGGAGTGCACGGAGCATCATGTCTGGCATAGCACGGGCGGCCGTATTTTTCCGTAAGTTTATCGTAATACTGAGCCGGATTCATGCCAGATCTGGCTGTTATTTCACCGGAAAGCAGAGCAAGAATGATTCCATCCTTGTCAGTGCTCCATGCTTTTCCATCAAAACGCAGGAAGGAAGCTCCGGCGCTTTCCTCTCCGCCAAAACCAAGACTGCCATCAATCAGACCGTTTACGAACCATTTAAAACCTACAGGTACCTCAACCAGTTTTCTGCCGAGGCCTTCAGCCACCCGGTCAATAATGGAACTCGACACAAGAGTTTTACCCACACCTGCTTCTTTCTTCCATCCTTCGCGGTTCCTGAAAAGATAATCTATTGCCACGGAAAGATAATGATTCGGCTGCATAAGCCCATGTGTCTTTGTCACTATTCCGTGCCGGTCATAGTCAGGATCACAACCAAATGAAACCTCGAATTTATCCTTAAGGGAAAGCAGACGCTGCATGGCATATTTTGATGATGGGTCCATGCGTATTTTTCCATCCCAGTCTGCTGTCATGAATTTGAAACTGGTATCAACTTCTTTACTGACTATCTGAAGATTAACCTTGTAAAAATCGGCTATTTCCCCCCAGTAATTTACTCCGGAACCGCCGAGAGGGTCCGCGCCAAGTACTATGCCGGAGGCGCGTATCGACTCCATATCCACCACATTGCAGAGATCCCTGACATAGTTGCGGCGATACTCATATGTGTGAGTGGTGGAAGCGATTAAGGCCTGGTTGAAAGGCACACGCTTTACCCCCTCCAGTTTTTTTTCAAGATAAATATTGGCAGCATCCTGTATCTGGGAAGTTATCCCTACATCAGCCGGGCCTCCGTTAACAGGATTATATTTAAATCCTCCGTCTGAAGGCGGATTATGTGAAGGCGTTATAACAATACCGTCGGACATTCCGGTCATACGGCCTGCATTATAAGTTAAAATTGCATGTGATATAGATGGCGTCGGAGTATAATCATTATCTGCTATCATCGTTTCAACGCCATTTGCCGCAAGCACCTCAAGCGCAGTCTCGAATGCCGGTCTGGAAAGCGCATGTGTATCATAGCCGATAAACAGCGGTCCTGTAATATTTTCCTTTTTCCGGTAATCACATATGGCCTGTGTTATCGCCAGAATATGGCTTTCCGTAAAAGAGGCATTGAATGCACTTCCCCTGTGGCCGGATGTTCCGAATGAAACCCGCTGCCCCGGAACCGTCATATCCGGTTTTTCCGAGAAATACATCTTAAGAAGTTTCTGTATATCCGGGAGTTTATCTCCGGGAATATGTTTCCCGGCGTATTCATGTATCTTCATATTTTTCCGCCTCTTTTGTTGTTTTATTCCACGCGGGTACTGAACCAGCGAAGTTTTTAAATATTATTATTATACATTTTTTCTAAAAATACATGAACACTACCTACAGGTACGCAAATCAGGGTGACACATATCGTTTTTATCTGTATTTTTTCATGCTTTTCATTTCTTCTTTCAGTTTTCTGTAATTATCAAGACGCTGAACAGATATTTTTCCTTCCAGGACAGCTTTTTTCACCGCACATTCAGGCTCCGTATCATGTCTGCAGTTGGAAAATCTGCACTGCAGTGCCAGTGCTTCTATATCAGCGAAATTTTCCCTGAATCCGGCTGAAGCCTCCCATGCGGCAAATTCCTTCATTCCGGGAGTATCCACAAGAAGCGCCCCGTTTTTAAGTCTAAGCAGCCGGCGCGTCGTAGTGGTATGCATACCCTTTCCGTCTTTGGCCTTAACCTGTCCGGTTCTCTGTTTTTCAGCCCCCAACTCATTGATTATAGTTGATTTGCCCACACCGGAAGAGCCTATAAAAGCAACAGTCCGGCCTGGCTGCATATAGGAAACAAGGGCCTCATATCCCTTATGATGTACTGAATCCAGAATAACTACTGGTATTCCTCCGGCAACGGTTTCCGCAGCCTTCTTTTTTTCCATACATTCAGGGCAAAGATCTGCCTTGTTCAGGACTATTACTGGCTGTACGCCACTTGTCTTTACCGCGGTAAGATAGCGGTCAAGTCTTTTAAGATTGAAATTGCCATCAAGCCCCTGCACTATAAAAACATAATCGGCATTGGCGGCTATGGGCTGTATGGTATTCACTCTGCCTGCGGCCCTGCGTGAAAGCAGTGTACGTCTTTTCAGAATACAGTGAACAGGCAGCCTGTCCGCTTTTTCATCACCTGTCACCAGCACCCAGTCGCCTACCACAGGTATTCCTTCAGCCGATTGTGAACGGTGTTTTATTTTACCTGACAGGGAAAGAAGACAGCTTCCCTTTTCTGTTTCGGCCCCGTAGCATCCGGCAAATTCAGCAGTTATTCTTGCCGGGACAAGATATTCCTTTCCAGGTGTACTATTGTAAATTTCATCAAACCAGCTGTTCCAGCCCAATTCATTCAGAGTCATATTTCTTTATTAAATAAAAACACAGCCGGAAGCATATTCCGGCTGCGTTCATATTATGTTTTCTGTTATTTTCAGGCAACTTTACAGAGACGGCGTTTTGATACAGTCTCCCTGCCACCGGAACCGCGCATTCTTGCATACATTTTGTATCTGCCCGGTTCTGTAATATTCCAGTCAAACCACCAGTAACCACTCGCATTGCGGCATGGCTGCCATTCTCCGTCGTTAATGGAGATTTCTACAACCTCGCATTCCGAAGCGGAAATACGGATTGCATAACCTGCATTAAAAAGAATTTCCTCATTATTTCTTGGGAAATCTATTGCAATAAATGTATCTTCAGCCTTAACATCTGCTGCAGAGACTTTCGTTTTTTTTGAAACTTTTTTCTCCGTTACTGGAACCGGCTTTTCCGCCGTGGATTTTTTTATTTTTGTTTTTCTCATTGCTTTTCCCGCAGAGAATATAATATGGAATCATTCCCTGCTATTTATATTATATCAAAATATCATAATGGCGTACAATAAAAAACGCGGGCTGAAAACCCGCGTTCTTTATTAATTTACACTGCCGTATTACTTGAATGAAAGGCCTTTCATATCTGTAAATACAGAGCGGTCCCTGCGCTGGAATATAGGACTGCGGAACGGGAAGTCGAAAGACAATGATATGCGGTGCGTATTACCAAGTTCTCCCATGGGAACAAATGCATAGTCCAGCGTAAAGAACTGAAGCGTGGCCCCTATTCCAAGCGAAATACCGCTGAATCCGTCCTGCATCTGCTGCATATCAATACCTGCTCTTGCAGTAAGACGCGTAAGTTCATTGGGATTTATATAAGCTTCAACACCGGTCTGAATATTCATTTTGTTGCCTTTCGGCACAACAACATCGGCTGCGATAAGCAGATTATCAAACGGGTTGATTGAACCACCAAACCGCGCAGTCACAGGCAGTGGATCTGAGGCCTGGTCATATTTAAGTCCCTTACCGATATTTGACACAACAACACCTATGCGGTAGGGGATGGCTCCAAAATTAAAGGTCATAATTCCCATGTCGCCGGCAAATGCTGTTGCTGAATCTCTTATTTCAGACTTTATATACTTGGCATTCAGTCCCATGGAAACATCAAGATCCTTGTTTGAGAATTCCAGAATTGCCTTGCTGTATGACAATGTGAAAACCTGATCCTGTGGATTGAATGAACCTATACTGTTACGGGACTTATCCATTCCCTCAATAGTTCCGATATCAGTCATCATGAACGATATTCCGATTACGGAATCATATGAAAGACGCTGTGCATAAGCAGCATACTGATAACTTATGTCATCAACATACTCACTTCTCATAAACATTGCAGAAAGTTTAGGGATCTGCACAAGTCCTGCAGGATTCCAGTATATTGCCGAAGCATCTTCAGCCACAGAGGAATAAGCTCCGGCCATACCGACAGCTCTGGCTCCTACAGGCAGGTTAAGAAAGTCAGCACCAGTTGTTCCTGCTGCCTCTTTTGAGAAATAGGATATATCCGACGCTACTGCCATTCCTGAAAATACTGGGACAGCAAGTGCAGCTGAAAGAAGGACTGATGTGATTTTCGAAAGTTTTATCTGTTTCATAACTGTCCTCCTTATTTCTCAACAGCAATTTTAATTTTCTTCTTTCCAGCGGGAGAATCCAGAACTCCGAGGTAAACACCGCTGGCTACAGGATTGCCGTATTTGTTTTCACCTTTCCAGACTATTACGAAACTGTTGTCTGAACTTCCTTCCCATATTTTTGCACCGGAAAGTGTGTACAGTGTAAGTTTGGTATGCGCCGGCACAGGTTCTATAGTCACATATCCATCGCCTCTGCTTACATACATAGGATTCGGGTACACCTTTACTTCATTCATATTTGAAGGTGCTGCACGTCTTATAACCTGTATAACCGTGGAACCGTCAGCCAGGGCTGTTTCGCTGTCAAAAGTATTTACTGAAGCAGTAATAATCTTTGAACTCTGGTTGAACACAGTCTTCAGTGGCAGACAGGAATTTGTCTTTTTGTTATAACGTGCAAGAAGAATCTCATCTTTGTAATTTTCAATCAAAGCCGCTTCTTCGGGATCGAAGTAACCTATGGTAAAGTCAACAGGCACTTTCGGATTCGGATTTTCACTGAATATCTTCGCCGTTATAACTGGAAGCCCCTCCGCCTGCTGATGGCAGAAGTCAGCGTCATCATGTATTACTGGTCCGGCCCCTCTGTTATCCTTATGTTCATACGGAGCAATAGCCAGTGCAGTTTCCCTGTCATATGCAGCAGCAGGAACAAAAAGACTTACATACCTTTGTCCAAGGAAATTGCCGCTAATCTCAACATCCCTGGACGGATTGCTTGTTCCACCTACGGAACCATCAATATTTCCAGGTCCTGCAACAGTGACTGTTGATATGAAAGTAGTGGCATCATACTTGGTCAGATCATCATCCTGGTTATACGACTGTATCTGTATATAGTACATCGTATGCGTCAGCAGTCCGGAAAAACGGTGGTTTGTTTCCACAGTATATTCGGTTCTGGTTGGATACGGAGGCAGAGGAGATGTCGGGAATGTTGACTGTGTCGACAGTGAAACCTCATATCTTGTTCCCGTCTGAACACCGGCCGCATCAAAAACCTGCGGGTTGCCGTTGTGCTCCCAGGCAATGGAAATGCCGGACATTGAATTGGCTGTCACTGTCACATTTGAAGGCAGATTGGCATGTGTACATTCCCTTGCCTTGTTATTTTCATCATCCAGGAAGTATGCATATTCAGATTTTCTATCCTGTGCATTAAGAGCACTTATTCTGCCATAATAATATGTATTAGGAATAAGTCCTTCAACTGTATAAGTTCCTCCAGCACCATACAGTGTACTGGTGGAAAACGCTATACTGCTGAAATCAGCGGAAGTTGAAATTTCAATTTTGTAAACAGTTGTCGGAGAATTGCCATTCGGCTGCCAGTTAACCTTGAGAGACTGGAAAAGAGCCTGATCTCCGTCTCCACCGTTATACAGTTCCATATCCATCGGATTATTTGCCAATGTATATACAATTGGCGAATCCTTGGAATTGCCGTAATATATCTGTTCCACACCGTTTATCTCAACCTTCATTTTTGGCGTAACGCGGATCTGGTAACCAACGTTGGCCTTGAGACTGGAATCACCTACGGCATGCGTGTTTGTCATTACATATTCTATTTTTGTTGTGGAAGCATCCACGCCTTCAGGTTCATAGTCTTCAGACTGCTGCACCACTCCACCAATGATTTCCGAAATCTCATAAATAACGGTATCATTCCCGGAACCGATTCTGTCCCATGTCCATGTTATTGTGGAAGCAGTAGGTGTTCCCATAATCTCACCCATGGAACTCACAGTTATGGTACTTACATCATTGGAGTACTCAGTAACGAATCCACTGGAATGTTTATGTGTCGCCCAGTCGGAAGAATTTGTACCATTGATAGCCTGTACCCTGAACCAGTATCCGGTAGCAGGTGTCAGTCCTGTAGCCGTATATGAGGAACTTGAATAACAGCTGCCTCCAGAGAATCTTGTTTCCGTGAAAATACCTTCATCAATTTTATTGGCCTGGTACGTCGGCAGGAAGCAGTCT
>CACZRG010000106.1 GCA_902783485.1 uncultured Elusimicrobium sp. | reverse complement strand
GTGATGAGAAAGTCTGTCATTCTCATCAGTCCCGCCTTTCAGGAAAACTTCCTCTGCGCCCCATGCAAAAGCAGCAGCGACAGCAAATAAAAACCACATAAAGCAAATCCTGTACCGTAATTATATTTGAATATGATTCCGGTATTTTTCCGTAAAATCCAATACAAAAACAACAATTACCAGGAACGGCTTATTGTTATATAATCCCAACCGATTCCTTTATATTCCACACCGCCTGTGCTTTTACAGGCCTGCCTGGCCAGATTCCCTTTTGACATACAGGCTATATCCCCGGCTTTGAAAGAAACCCCATTATCATGATAATCCTTGAAAACTATGACATACCGCATATCTTTCTCACCAGCCTGGGCATTTGAAGCATTATTAAAAATACCATAACGGCTTCCATCACTACAGTTATAATAGGAGCCTACATTTGACGTTTCAAAGGAGCAGCCGTTACTCGGTGGAATACTGACAGCAAGCAGACTCAGATCCGCAGTAAATTCTCCTCTGTCCATGAAATAATTTTCTTCAGCATCCTTAAGATTTTTAACAAGAGCAATATAATTTCCAAGTCTGCTCTTTTTTACAGAAACCATATAATTGGGAACACCTATTGAAGCAAGCATACCTAATATAAGAACCACAACAAGCATCTCAATAAGAGAGAACCCTTTATGAAATTTTTTCATACATACCTCATATATATTATATACTGAGCTGATAGGTAAATCAAGTTTTATTCAAGGAGAAGGATTCTGCTGCCAGTCAGATTTTCATGTTCCATAATGTGCGTTTTATTTATATTGATACTGTCCTTAAAAAAAATCTCATACAACACAACTCTTATATATCAGAACAAGGATTTTGTACCTGGAAACGATATAACATTACTGAAACACACGCCTGTCAGGTGATTTCCTGATGAATCAGAACAGTGCCCTGAACAGAAGTTTTACAGTGACAGCATTTTCTATTTCCGAATAGGCACCGCCGGCATGACTGCTGTCAAGATGAACTTCAGTGCCTATTCCTGCGGCCATATTTTCAGTAAACCTGTAATGTCCTGTAACGCCGGCTCCATAACTTATCAGATGTGAAGAACCGGTAAGATGTGAACGGTACAGGTTAAATATCCCGGTATATCTGCCAAAATTCCTGAACAATCCTGCCATTATACCGGTTTTGGCCACATCGTCGGATTCCTTGAAGTCACGCACATAACTTATTTCTATAAACGGATCTGCTATACGATGTTCATATGAAAGTCTGGCCGAACCAGCTATGCCGTCGGTATCTTCCCCGGCGGACCGTTCGGACTGAACATTTTTGTAATGCCCCTGTATCCCGAGTGTAAATTTTTCTACCGGAACAAGCCTGAATTTAAGCCCTATGTCATAAATATTCTTGTAGGAATAGTGATCATGCCCCGCAACATGAATATTTTTCATCTTGCTTCCCACACGCTGCAGGCCACCGGTTATGGCTATCTGTTCCGTAAGCCCGTATGAAATATCCTCCTGCAGTATGAAAGTAAGAAACCGTGCGTTATTTCCATTCATTCTATACGAGGATTTTACAAGCGCCGTATCTGAAAAGAATTTTCCTTTCCCCGGCTGGAAAAGCGGATCAGTTATATCCTGCCGGAAATTTTCCTTACCTTCGGTACCGGATACATTTCCGGAAATGGACACACCTTTATTATCTGTCTTTTTACTGGGAGTCTTTCTGCCGCCGGCCGGGCCGGTATCCATAAGGAAATCTGAAAGATACTGGTCCCCGGAGTCATGTTTTTCCCTGGAATCAGCAGCAGATATATTGCCGTTTAATGACAGAAGAATGGCTGTAAGTAGTATGGCAGACAGTTTTTCAGATTTCATATTCATATCCGTAAAAATTCAATGCTCTTTACATATAGTCTAACAAAATACAACCATGTTCCATATACACATGGAACACTACGGGCTCAATTTGCCGGCGCGGATATTAATTTTATAGCATTTATCCGGTTTTCCGCGCAGCGTTAAGCCTTATACAGAACCTGTATTCAGGCATCTGCCGGACACCGCTGCCCCAAAAAACGCCGGGCAAAAGGAGAGATTTTTCAATATGTATACAGTATCCGGAATTGCTGTTTTCTTTATTCTGCTTATGGTTATATTCATAGCATGGCAGTTCAAAATGCTGAAAAAATATGCACTGTCATACGACAAATTTAAGATTCACCCCACGGAAGGATATATATCAGTCAATGGCCAGAGAATATACTTCAGCGGCATAGAATATATAACCGTAAAGGAACTGCAGCAGCCTTCCGCGGCTGAACAGTTTTTTTCCAAAAGCGCTTTTTATTCCTATATGTCTGAAATTGTATTTCACCTAAAGGGACAGGCCCCGCTGTACTGCACATTCAATTCAAAAGGAACCCTATACAATGCGCTAAAACAGCTTCAGCCTTATGTACGCATAGACGAAAATATTGAAAATTATAAACCCACAATAAATTGGAAATTCCTGATTCTGATAATTATTTCGATTATAATAGGATACACTGCCGGGAAAAGATAAAATTATATATAATACTTCAAATGTCATAAAACTGATATTATTTACGAATCTCAAAAACAGGAGAACAAAAGTGAAAGACAGAAAAATTTTCATAACCTGTATCGGAGCAGCCGCTCTCGCCTTACAGGCTGCTTATTCATATGGACTGAACATAACGCAGGTAGACAAAATGGTGCCTGTGCTGCCGGATGCAAAGGATTATGCCTGCATGGCTTACAGTGTTCAGGACAACAGCATTTTTTCCCAGTGCTTTACCGGCAGAAGTGGTAACAGTGAAGATAAAATGCGTGATTACGACGACAAGGTTTCAGCTGCCAAAGACAGACTGAAAACTGAAAAAGATGCCTACCAGGACAAAAACCAGGAAATAGCCACAAAAGCGGAAGGCAGCATGCGCAAGGCAGAAGCCGGAAAGAAACTGAAACACATAAGCGGCATGGATATAAGTGTTGAAGACCTGCAGAATATGACTGAAGAACAGAAGAAGGCATTCGGTCACAAGGCTGCCGCATATCAGATGTCAAAAACAGGTGCTATGGGAAATATGTCACAGGCTGACATAATGAAACTGGCCACCATGAGTGACAAAGAACGCGAAGCCTATATGATGCAGAAAATGAGCGGCAGCGAAAATACAGGACTGACTCCTGCAGAAATACAGAAATTAAGCAAAATGAATGACGAGGAGATAGAAACATATCTCAAAAAAAATCCTGATGTAATGAAAAGAATGCAGAACTCAGGTATGGCCAGAAAAGCAGCCGCGGCCAGAAATGCCAAATCAAAACAGGCTGCCGGGGAACCAGATCCCTTAAAGAAGAATAATGATATGCTGCAGGCCCAAAAGCAGCTGAGAAAAACAATTGAGCCTGAAAACATGAAGGCAGCGAAGAAACAGATAAAACAGCTTTTCAATGAAAAATATAAAAACAGTATAAAACAGGCCAGGGAAAATTATTCCCGCTGTTATATAAGATATTCCCCTGATGGGTACATTTTTGCAGACGGCAAAATGGCTGATTCCGAAGTAAGGGCAATGAAAAACGCTGACAGAAACTGTGGAAATATGGCCACATGGGATGCATCCTACAGGGAGTTTACCCTTGCGGCAGGTGATATATGGGCAAAAGCATTGAAGAAAGACCTGAATGCAATAAAAGCATCTTCAGCCAACGGCAATCTGAAAAAGATGAAAACATCCGCATATTTTTCAAATTTCGACAGCCCGGAAATGCAGAATTATGTAAACAATCTTCCCGGCATAGACGGCACTGATGAGTACATAAACATGCTTGAGGAAGCAGGAAAAACATTCGATATGCCGGAAGAAGCAGGATACTGCGATTATGCATGGCTTGCCCGCGCAAAAAGCATAAGTGACAAAGATGAAAAGAACGACCTTTATCAGGCCCATTCCAATGAACTTTCAGGGTGCACAAAAGAACAGCTGAAGAGCGCAGGATTAACAGCCTCTGCCTTATCGGCCACAAAACATGGCAAAAACGGAAAAAACAAAGCCACAAAGGAAAAGCCGGAAAAAGCCAAATCAGGCAATGGTCTGGGATTAAAAGGAAAGTTAAAAGGTGCTGTAATGAACAAAATAGGACTTTAAATATAACGGAGAAAAAAATGAAAAAAAACATACAGATTATGATAGCGTCGGCAGTACTGCTTGGAACAATGGGGCTTGCAGCCTGCGCCCCGGCACAACCCCGCGAGGACGGCATAGGAAATGCCATTGCCAATACCGCCGCCGATGACGTAAGAAGCACAGCCAATGATCTGAACAACAGGGCTCTTGAAAAAGGCAAAAACGCCCTTTTCAACAGACTGGGATTATAATTCCTGTTCAGATATATTTACCAAAATATGAAACAGCCGCAGAAAAAAATGCGGCTGTTTTTTTATTTATTGTTTTAATTATACAGTATCAGAATACCCTGGCCCGGCGCATTATCCATACTGAAAAAATCCCGAATACCACAAGCGGTGAAATACCGGACATAAACGGAGACATTAGTTCGGCATTGCCTATTTCCTGACTGAAAACAAGAGCCGCCCAGAATACAAAGCCTATACCTATGGCTATGCCGTAACTAAGTGAATTTTTCCTGCCTCTGGTAAACAGCAGGGCAATGGAGGCCCCTATAAGGGCCATGATTATATTGGCGAAAGGTGCTGACACTTTGCACCAGAACAGTGTTCTTTCGGTAACGGACGGTGCGCCAACAAGGCGCAGTTTCTTTATTCTGTCCAGCAGGCCGGCAAGATTTATTCCATCGGGAACCAGATTCTCAAGAATAAGATTTTCCGGACCCACAGATACTTCTGTTTCACGTTTTTTGTATTTTTTTACAGAAGGGATAGCAGTTTCCCCATATATGGTTTCAACAGCATTATTAAAATCCCAGCTTCTTTTTTCAGCATTCCATACGGCTTTTTCAGCCTGTAATGTATATCCAAGCTTCATTCCTGAATATGCACTCAGCACAACCTGCTGCATTGTATTGACACGGCCGTCAAATACACGGCATGTAACAAAACGGCCTTCGCCCGCCGAAAAAGAAACATTGTTCACAACAAGTCTGGCCCAGTCATCACGGCCACGTATGTCGCGGCGGAAAATATGTTCAGATTCAAGATAAAGCGAAGGCGCAGCTGTTTCCTGCACCGCAAACTGCAGAAGCCCGGCTGCTGCCGCACATAAAACAAGCGGCATGAGCATATCAAGTGGGCGCCATCCACCGGCCATTCCGGCTTTCCATTCACCGGATTTTATTATTTCACCCAGCGCGGCAAGCACGGCAAGCAGCGTGGCGATAGGCATTATTTTAACCATGAAATAAGGAGCCTGGCAGAGTATGTACTTTATAAAAACCAGCACGCTTACTTCGCCTTTTGTGAAAACATAAAGATGTCCAAACACATTGCCCAACAGCAGCAGTCCTGTAAAAACCGAAAGCGCAGCCACGAAAGGCACCAGAAAATGTCTGGCTATGTAACTCTGAAATATTTTCATCATATGATATTCAGCGGAAATCAGCGTCAGTCATCTGCCCGAAAGACGCTTTTTCCAGAGAATTCCTCCGGCAATCAGGCATACAGCAGATGGTACAAACATAACCCAGGGATAAAAAAACTCATGTCTGCGTGCAAGCATCATGCCACCGATTGTAAAGCCATAATAGAAAAACAGTATAAGCAGACTTAAAGCGATGGTTCCTGATTTCCCGCTTTTATCAAGCACAACCCCAAGTGGCGTTCCTATCAGGAAAAACAGCAGTGGGCCAAATGAAAGAGCTATGCGAGATACAGCCTCACATCTGAAACTTCCAGTGTCCTCAGCATCAAACTTTCCGCTATCTGCAAGCCTGAAAAGTTCCCTGCTGGAAAGCTCGCGTTTTTCTATCTTCTTTTTTCTGTCACCTGTGAAAAAATCAAGAACTGTTTCATAAGAAGAGAAAGAACCATTTATCAGGCGGCCAGGATTGCGGCTGTCAGTCTGGGAAAACTGTCCATCATAAAGCTGCACAAGCATACCCTTGTCACCTGAAGCCCTGTACCAGCCTCTGCCGGCATTCATAAGCATTACAACAGATGAACTGTCCCTGTCATTGCGCTGTATGAGTTTTACCCCTTTCATCTCACCTGTTATTGAATTTACATCTTCCGCATAAAGAGACCAGTCCGATATTTTCTGAAATGTGCGTGGTTTAAGGTCTATGCGGCTTATTCTCTGCAGCATTATCCTGGCATAATCTGTTGAACGGGCAAGACACTCCGGCCCGGCGGAATTATTTATATAAAACAAAGTGACTGAAAGCAGAACGGAAGCGCCGAAAACCCAGGAAAATATCTCAAAAAAGGAATAACCGCCCGCACGCAGGGCAATAATCTCGCCATCCTTTGACATCTGACCGAGCGCAAGCAGAAGCGCTATCATAAAGGCAACCGGCAGACACATTCCGATAACATTTGGCAGCATGAAAAGTATGCTTTTGCCCAGAAAGTAAAAAGAAAAACCTGAAAGCGCACCGCTATGCACTATCTGCATGAAATTCACCATCATCATAAGACCGGTAAAAATACCTACAGACAGCAGCAGATACCGCAGAAAAATCACAAGTACATAACGTTTTGCTATTGGTATGCGCATTTATTATATTCTATTATATTATCGAGGGCCCTCAAAACAGCCCTCTGCCGGCTGCGTTTTTTTCAAAAGGGAAAAACGCGGATGTGTTTTTATTTTGTTTTTTCGGATTGCAGAATTGAAGATGAAGAAAATTCTTTCACTTATACTTGCGGCGCTGCTTGCGGCAGCTTCGCCTGTTTCTTTGTCTTCAGCAGACTTTGAAAGTGACGGCTTCGGCTTCTCTGACCTGCTCAATGAGCGTGGCCGGTTCAGCATAAGCGGCAGGGAGGAAGGCAGACCTTTTCTTAAACAGAATACCGGAGCTTCCAGCACATCCGGAAAAGAATCTGATTCAGGACCAGCTCACGGCAGTTCCGGCCCGCAGGCCACAGGAACAGCAGAAACTGTCTTACCGGCAGAAAACAAAAATGCGGCTGATTCCGGAAATAACGGGAAAGAAGTTACAACAGGTACCGCTGCATCTACAGGAAATATCGGACAAAAATCCGGAGAGGACTTTTTCAGCAGGAAGAAAAAAAAACTTTCCGGTCTGTGGAAAAATGCGGAAAATGATGTAGAAACAGGCAATTTCCAGGAAAAGAATACCATACTTCCCCCTTCACTTAGACAGAATGCAGCTCTTCTGGCAGACAGTGGCGCCGAACCACTGCCATTGTCCCCACAGATTGAATTCAGGGATTCCGGCACATCGCTGAATGTTACCGGAAGAAAACTGATTTCGATTAATTACAGTGGCAAGCGTTTTATGAAGGAACAGACAGATACAACGCGCGACAGAAGTTCCGGCAGCTTTGAAATACAGCAGGAAATGCAGGTAAAGATGAGCGGAAAAGTCGGTGAAAAAATATCTGTCAACATAGATTATGATGACACAAAGACAGACAAGCAGGATATTTCCGTAGTTTATACAGGAACCACCGATGAAATAGTAAAACAGGTGGTATTCGGAGATATAGACCTGTCCCTGCCTTCAACGGAATTCGTATCATACAACAAGCAGCTTTTTGGAATACGCGCGGATATGAAAGCCGGCGGCTTTGGAATGACAGTGGTCGCCTCCAGGACAAAAGGTGAGACAAAAACAAAACAGTTCAAGGGAAATACGGAATTCCATAAAACAGATATATATGACACCGCATACATACGCCGCCGCTACTATGATGTAACATTCGGGCATACAGGACAGTTCACGATAAAGAGCAATACGGAAAAGATTTACATAGACCGGCAGAGTTCGGAACCTGTGGATAATATAACTGTTTTTGAAATGACTGCCGAGGATTATGAAATACCGGCAACTACATATACCGGAAGATTCCGTCAGCTTAAACGTGGCGTGGATTATGTAATGGACTATGCCAATGGCATTGTTAAATTCTCAGGATCGCTGGCCTCAAACGCAGTGGTCATAATTGATTATGAACGTTCGGACGGAATGAAACTTTCAGATACCGCCGGTACCCCCGGAATGTACAAGATACTGAAACCCAAAGACGACAATTACAGTACCGAGGCGGGACGCAGGCGCGAACTGAAAACATATTATTCAATAGGTACAACAAACATAGTACGTGATAACTCGGCCGGCAATTTCAGCCTGCAGGTGCAGGATCTCAGCCATAATGAGGTCGGTTCCTCGCTTAATCCGAAGCAGACTTATTCCGATACCATAGAAGTTGATTTCGAGCAGGGTACATTCCATCTTCTCCGTCCCTTCGGCTCACCGGATAATCCTAATATTCCGGATCCGCAGGTGTATGCGGCCTCACCTTCTTCAAAAAGGCTTTTTCATATTGAATACTCATTCAGGTTCAAGACTTTCACGCTGGATTCAAATATAGTTCCGGATTCGGAATCGGTACGTCTTGATGGCCGCAAGCTGACAAAGAACAATGACTATTACATAGACTATGATTCAGGATTCATAACATTCTACAATCCGGACAGAATAGGTTCTGATTCAATCATTGACATTTCATACGAAGTTTCCGAATTCGGCGGAACAGGAACCCAGTCAATGGTTGGCGGCAGGGCTTCATATGATTTGGGAAATATTTTCTCAATAGGTTCCACCGTGCTTTACCAGGGTGGCAGCAAAGGCAGCAGTGTACCTGAAATTACGGAAATAGCAAACAGCAATCTTGTATATGAAGCCGATATGCAGCTTAAGAACATTAAATTAGGTGCGCTGCGTGCAAGCGCCGGGGTTGAGGCTGCTTTCTCGAAAACAACGCCAAATCTCGACAATTACGCCATAGTGGAAAATCTGGAAAGCAGCCGTGTTGAGGATTCGGTTCCCATGGACAAAACATACTGGGCAATAGCAGCTAATCCCACACAGGGCCCGGCAGATCCGGAATCCGTGGCATGGGACAATGACAGTGTAAAACTG
>CACZRG010000105.1 GCA_902783485.1 uncultured Elusimicrobium sp. | reverse complement strand
TGCCAGAAAAGGTGGTTTTGACGAAATAATAGCCATACTTGAAGACAGTACACAAAAAACTGAAAACACGGGAAACGTAACAACAGGGGACACAAAAGCTGACTCTCCGCAGAAATAATAAAGAATAAGCGGAACACAGATATAAAAAACCCGGTTTAATACCGGGTTTTTTATGAGCAGCTTTTATTTTTTACGCTATGTAACGCAGGCTTTTATTCCTTTATACCTTCAAGCCGGAGAATAAAGGCAAACTGTGAGGCAAGCTGTTTAAGGGAATCAAAACGTCCGGATCTGCCACCATGCCCTGAGGACATTTCTGTTTCAAAAACAATAATATTGCTGTCTGTTTTCATAGCACGCAGTTTCGCAGTCCATTTCGCAGGTTCCCAATACTGCACCTGAGAATCATTAAGGCCGGTGGTTATGTACATATTAGGATATGCCTGAGCCTTTACATTGTCATACGGCGAATAGGAAAGCATATATTCAAAATATTCCTTTTCATTAGGATTACCCCATTCATCGTATTCGGCCGTGGTGAGCGGAAGTTTTTCATCAAGCATTGTTGTGACTACATCAACAAATGGCACATCAGCTATAATGCCTTTGTAAAGTTCAGGTTCCTCATTTGCTATTACTCCCATAAGCAGACCGCCGGCAGATCCTCCTTCAGCATAAATATGTTCAGGTGAGGTATATTTATTTTCAATGAACCATTTTGTCACATCTATGAAATCATTGAAAGTATTTTTCTTTTTCAAAAGTTTTCCATCATCATACCACTGACGTCCCATTTCCGAACCGCCACGTATGTGCGCTATGGCATATATAAACCCTCTGTCCAGCAGAGACAGACGGGAAGATGAGAAATAAGGATCAGAACTATATCCGTATGAACCATAGGCATACTGAAATAAGGGATTTTTTCCGGAATAAAGTTCAAGGCCTTTTTTATAAACTATGGTAACTGGTATTTTCACACCGTCACGGGCCGGCACCCATAATCTTTCGGAAATATAGTTTTCAGGACTGAAATTTCCCAGTACCTGCTGCTGTTTTCTCATAATGAGTTCGCCTGTATCCATGTTTACATCATAGACGGTGGCAGGTGTTGTCATGGATTCATATTCAATCCGGAGGAAATCAGTACTGTATTCATAATTATCTCCTGTTTCCACAATGTAGGCCGGATCATTGAATTCCAGATAAAAATCCTTACCTGTTTCTCTGTTATATATACGCATACGGCTCTGTGCATCTTTTCTTTCCGTAACAGTCAGATATTTCTCATATACGTCCGCACTTTCAAGCATGGTATCTTCCGAAGGCGGGATATAATCTTTCCAGTTTTCCATCCCGGTATTATCTGTCGGACATTCAGAAAGACGGAAATTTTTCGCTTTGTCATTATTAAGTACAAAGAAACGGTCCCCGCCATCAAACACATCATATTCAAGTCCTGTTTTACGTGGCTGGAACACTTTCATTTCACCAAGCGGATTTTTTGCATCCAGAAGCCGGTATTCCGTTGTCAGTGATGCGCCTGATACTATAAAAATATATCTGTCTGTATCTGATGGTGCGACAGATACTTCAAAAGTTTCATCCGGCTCATAATAAATTTCCTTATCCTCAACAGCGCTTCCAACCACATGGGCCATAACACGGTTCGATCTTAGCGTTTCAGGATCCTGCACAACATACAAAAGTGTACGGCTATCCTGTGCCCATACCATATTGCCTGTAGTGTTTTTTATGCTTTCATTCAGGATTTTCCCGGTTTCAAGATCCTTGAAATAAATATCATAAAAACGTCTGCCTCCGGTATCAACAGCATAGGCTATCATTTTATGATCAGGTCTTATTTCCGGGAATGGCACATGACAGAATTTTTTACCAGCAGCTATTTCATTGACGTCTAAGAGTGTCTCCAGTTTTCCTCCACCGTTTTTATGCCTTCTGTAAACAGGGTATTCTTTGTCCTTTTTATAAGCGGTATTATAAAAATATTCACCATATTTGAAAGGGACTCCTGAAATATCTTTCTGCATTCTGCCTTTGATTTCCTCAAACAGTTTTCTGGCAGTTCTGGAAGAGGCAGAAAGGATTTTCCTGGAATATGAATTTTCAGCCTTCAGATAATCAAGAACTTCTTTCGAGCCTCTGTTACGAAGCCAGTAATAATCATCTGTTCTGGAAATATTATGTTTTTCCAGCAGCTGCGGCTGTTTATGGGCAGAGGGGGGGACAGGTGCTGCAGCTGAAACCATGCATGGAGTCAGAAGAAGCATAGAAGAGGTCAATATAAAGGATTCTGTATTCATAGATAATTTAAAAATGTATTTCAGAAAGATTTCAGATTATATTTTCAGGAAAACTGTAATATTACTTTTTTTTCAGAGTACTGTGCAGGAAGCTTATTCTTCCTTTTATTTTGTTTTTATCAAGATTATCACAGTCATCAAGCAGATCTTCAAGCATGGAACTGGCAAATATCTGATCCTCTTCCGAAAGAGGCTGTCCGGTTTCCTGCTCTTTTCTTTTACCATGGATTGTTCTTTTTCTGTTCTTTTTTCTTTCAAGAAATTTTTTTCTGAGTTCATTCAGTTTTTTATCATTATCAGCAGAGGTTACGGCTTTGTGTTTTTCTTCCACGGACTCACTGTGTTCCTCAGCTATCACAGGAGATTCTTCCCTGTCAGGAATGGAAAACAGATATGAAAGATCATCAGGTTCCTGTATTTTCTTCTTTTTCCTGACTGAAACAGTTTTTGTTTTTTTGGTATCTTGTACTGTCTCTGACATATCTTCAGAACCATTTGTTTCAGCCTGTCTGTTTACTTCTGAGGTATCTGACTGATTTTCATGTACGGAGTTATTATCCTGCTTTGTATTGTCTGCTGTTTCTCTGGTTATTCTGTTATTATCCTCACTGCCGGAAGCGGCTGAAATGTTTTCTGTTTCAACTTTAACAGCGATGTTTTCAGAACCTTCCTCATCTGTAGCAGTTTCCGTTATGTCTGATCCGCCCTCCGGAATATTTTCCGGAACTGTATTATTATCAATGTTGCCTGAATTCCTGTCTGAATCAGAATCTTTTATTCCGGCAGGCATGGAGTATTCATCAAAACCTTCCTCTTCCCGGATTCTTGCAAGCATATCATGTTCTTCAGCATTATCATATTTTGCCTCTGTTTCATCATCAACAGGCTTTTTTGAAAAAATCTTATTCAGATTATGTTTTAAATCTTCCCACAGTCTTCCAGGTATTTCCCTGAACACTGATGTTGATTCTGTTACTATTTCATCATTTTCCGTTCCAAGATGAAAAGCCAGTCCGGAAGAATTATTATCCTTATTAAAGCGGTCACCAGAACGCTTCGCAAGAAAAGATCTGATGGAAAAAACAAAAATCACTATCGCTCCGCAGGCTGCTATGATTAATAGTATGGTTGAAAAGACAGATAATGAAAACATTTTTTTACCTCATTGTGCAGATACGGCACCGCATATAAAATCTGTAAAAAAAGGGAATATCAAAGCCTGATCTCCTGTTTTTTGTACACTGCAGAACAGCTGAGTCTCTTTCCGGAGGTCCGCAGAAGTGCATTGCAAGAGTCAGCTATGGTGTCTATTTCCGCATCTGTACGGTCAGGAGAATGATGAAAAAAACACACATGCCTTACTTCAGCAGCCTCCGCCAGCTCAAGCACCTGACTATATGTTGAATGTCCCCATGTACGGAACATTTTATACTCTTCGTCATTATACTGTGCATCATGAACAAGGAGATCCGCATTCCTGCAGAATTCTGCATATCCTTCAAAACCGATACTGCCTTTATGATTATACTTTAATTCATTATCGGTAAGAAAAACAAAAATTCTGCCATTTTCCTCAAACCGGAAGCCACTTCCGCCATCCGGGTGACTTATAGCTACAGGGGTTACTTTTATTCCATATATTTCAGTACCTTCCGGAGGGATTGTGCTGAAACTGAAATCAGCCGCCGCATTTTCAAATTTTACAGGGAAAATAGGAGGCCGCATGGTTCCTGACACTATTTCCTTTCCTGAACCACAGGGGGCATTACAGCATGATATATTTATTTTCTGTCCTTTACGGTACACAGGAAAGAAAAATGGAAATCCCCATATGTGATCTGTGTGTGAATGCGTAAACATCATTGTAAAGCTTTCCGGACATTTTTCATTTTTAAGCGAAACCGCCAGATCACGTATACCGGTTCCGGCATCAATAACAATAAGATCATTGTTTTTTGAACGCAGCTCAACACAGGTGGTATCTCCTCCGTATTTAAGCACGGAGGGACTGCACACAGGCACAGAACCTCTTGTTCCCCAGAATCTTATTATCATCTGTATTATTTTAGCATATATCATAATGCAGAAAATTTACGGATTAATGCTGCCACCTGACACTATGACTCTTCACTTTACCTGCTTTCTTTTCCATTAAAGGAAGACAGTCTAATTTTGTACAATAATAAAAGGCATATTCATAATATGCTGTGGAATTGATTTTCCGCGAAAATCAATAGTATTTAAATTTTAAGGATTTTATGAAGAAAGAAAAGATTGCAATTATCGGTATAGGAATGATAGTGCCGAAGGCTCTTGACAAAGAGCAGTTCTGGCAGAATGTGAAAGAGGGGAGAAACTGCATATCGGAAGTACCCCCGGACCATTGGGACAGTTCTCTTTATTACTCACCAGACAGAAAGGCCAAGGATAAAACCTATACAAAAATAGGTGGTTTTATAGAAGGATTTAAATTCAACTCAATAAAATACCGCATTCCTCCGGTAACAGGCAGACAGATTTCACGGCTTCAGCAGATGGTACTGGAAGCCACCAGTATGGCTCTTGATGATGCCGGTTACAGCAAAAAGACTTTTTCTTCAGCACGGACAGCTGTTGTTTTCGGTAATGCCATGGGGCCTACCGTAAAAGACAAAACAGACATGCGCGTATACCGTTTCAAAACCGCAGATCTGCTGCATGAGACGCCTACTTTTTCAAGTCTTCCGAAATCACAGCAGGAAAATATCCTTAAGGAATACGAAAATCAGATAGACAATGAAGTTTTTCAGATAACAGAAGACACTCTTCCTGGAGAACTTTCCAATGTTATTGCGGGCCGCGTAGCAAGTGTTTTCAATTTCAACGGTCCCAATATGACAATAGATGCCGCGTGTGCCTCTTCTCTTGCTGCTCTCGATTATGCAGTATCCGGGCTGCGGGAAGGCAAGTTCGATGTCGCTGTAACAGGCGGAGCCGATGATATGGTTCAGCCTGCGGCATTTGTGCGTTTCAGCAAATTAGGAGCACTTTCAGCTGACGGTTCATACGCATTTGATGAAAGAGCCAACGGCTTTGTAATGGCAGAAGCTGTTTCTGTTTATATATTAAAACGCCTGAGCGATGCTGAAAAAGATGGCGATAAAATCTATGCGCTTATTAATGCCGTTGGATGTTCTTCTGATGGAAAAGGCAAAGGAATCACAGCACCAAATCCGAAAGGCCAGAAAATGGCCATAGAACATGCTTTCTCGCAGGTTGAATACAATCCTGGCGAAGTGGATTTCGTGGAAGCTCACGGAACAGCTACGCGTGTTGGGGATGCCTCCGAGGTTCAGGTTCTTAAAGAAGTTTTCGGTCCATATCTTTCAAACGGCAAAAAAATAGGATTAACATCAGTAAAATCACAGATAGGCCATTCCAAGGCTGCTGCCGGAGCTGTAAGTGTGGCAAAAACAGCCCTTGCAATTTCAAACAAGGTTCTGCCTGCATCCATAAACTGCGAAAAAGAAAATCCGGCCATAGATCTTAATATGTTCTATGTCATAAAGAAAACGCAGGAATGGAAGAAGGAAAACGGAATACGCAGAGCCGATGTCTCTGCGTTCGGATTCGGTGGCACAAATTTTCATGTGCTGATGGAAGAATATACCGGAAAAAATCACCCGCATTTCACCGGGAAAGAAGACAGCTGTGGCAATGCCTGTTACGAACCTGCTGTTGTTATAGAGGATCCATGCAATCCATACGAAAAACTTCAGAGCGAAGCAATAACCATAAATGGCAATTCACC
>CACZRG010000104.1 GCA_902783485.1 uncultured Elusimicrobium sp. | reverse complement strand
GACCTTACTGCCGGAGCATGGATGGGATATGATGATCAGATAATGATGTCCAAACAGGACTGGACGGGTGGTTCCACTGTACTTCCGTGGTGGACAGAAATAATGGCTTCTGTTCTTAAGGATCAGCCTGTAAGGGATTTCCCGGTGCCTGACGGAGTTACTTTTGTAACAATTGACCAGGACAGTGGAAAGCTGGCATTGCCATCGTGTCCAAAGAAACTTACGGAAGCCTTCATTGCCGGAAGTGAACCAAAAGAATTCTGTGACGTGGAACATTAAGCCGGTAACAGGCAGTCATTATTTGTAAAAAAGGCCGCGTTAAGTGCGGCCTTTTTCATAACATGGGACGTATGCAGCGTAAGTGCGTTTAGGTTTTGTCAGGAAAGACCGGAATATACCCGTGGAATAAGTATATTTGCCGAAGTACGCCTTACATGCAGGGCAACTTCCGTGCCTATACTGACTCCCGGAATATCTGTTACATCAAGCATCGTGTGCGATATTCCTGGCTTCCCGGCGAAATATGCCTTGTGGCCGTTTATTATTCCCCAATAGCGGAATCCGGCGGAAAGTCTTATCTGATATTCAGCAGGTTCCATTGTAAGACCGTCACTGTAGCCTGCCGGTATGGAAGCCAGCTGCATATCCCTGTCAGCGGTAAATCCGGCATTGTATCCGAATCTTTCTCCTTTTTTTACATTCCTCAGGGCTATGATTCTCGCATGGAACTGCCATGGCCTTTCCAGTCCGGGCAGTGGCGGCCCCTGCCGGTGTCTGCGGTAAAAATCCGTAGGATAAATGCCGTAAAGCAGATTGCCTGTCCTTACCGCATCAAACTGACTGTCAGGAAAATCACAGAACACTGAGCTGTTGGCGGCGCAGGCTTCTATATGCCGGCCTGCTATTCCGGATGCTTCTTCTGAAAGACGTCCGAAAATCTTAAGTTTTTCGCTGGTATATGTCATGTTCTGCGTCGGCCTGTAGCCTATATGCGTACCGGTTCCTGCCAGATATAGGTTTTTATATTCAAGTGCGCCACGCAGGAATGTGGAAAATTCATCTGCCGGTATGCCCCAGCGTCCCATTCCTGAGTCAATTTCCAGTGTGTACGGATATTTATGCTGTTTCAGGGCACTACGGAAAATATCTGTTTCAGGAGTCGTAATTCCGTGGTTTTTTTCAGCGCTGCTGTTAAGTGATTCAAGAAATTCCGATGAGCAGACACAGGGAACAAGTCTGTTTTGTATTATAAATTCCGCTTCTTCAGGCAGCGAAGGGGCCAGTAGCATTATGTCTGTGTCGGGAAATTTTTTTCTTAAAGCTGCACCTTCTTCCGCTGTAAGCACGGCAAGCCTGTCCGCACCTCCGCGCAGCGCAGCCGTGGCAGTTTCAGCGGCTCCGTGGCCGTAGCCGTTTGCCTTTACAACAGCTGTAAATTTAACACCTGGCTTCAAAGCTTTTTTTATTGCCGTGGCGTTTCTGGTTATTATACTGCAGTCGATATTAATCCATTTAAGCATATAAAACTTCCTGAGAGTTTTCCGTCTGTTCAGATGATATGTTAAAATTATATCAAGAAAATGAAGTATGCAGTAAAGGGTGTGCCCAATCTGAGCGCCCGTATCTGGTTTGCCCTTACCATACAGCAGAAAAAAAACACGGACGTTCTTTTTATTATCAGAGCGGATGAGGCGCCTGAAGCGATGAATGCCGCTGAATCCCTTTTGTCTGTCCTCCCTGATGATGCGGAAAAACCGGAAATATGCCTGTGGGAGGGAGATATTGCCAGGAGGGCCGGAGCTGTAAAAAAACTCTGTGGAGGGATAAAAGACGCTAAGCGTTTTCATATTCTTTCCGAAGAGACTGTTTCCGGAACTTTCCCGGATACGGCTGCGTATAGTGAAAGAACTATATGGCTTACGCGCGGACATAATTATCCGCGCTCGGCAATTACTGCCAGACTTACTGAAAACGGATATGAGCGCGTACCTTTTGTTGAAGAACGTGGTGAATATGCCGTCCGCGGTTCCGTACTTGATATTTTTCCTGTTGATTCTGAAAGGCCCAGCCGGCTTTTTTTTGATGACGACAGACTGGCTTCCATACGCTGTTTTGAAATAGATACGCAGCATACATCCGGATTCCTTGAAAAACTGGAAATACCGCCTAATACTTTCGGTGAGATCAGAAAACCTTTTCTTTCATTTTTTGACGGTAATTATTTCGCCGTATCCGAAAATGATATTGGCTCTGATATCCCGGAGCTTTATATAACTGGTGTCCGTGATTCAATGGCGGCTGAAGATATCAGTGACGCAGAGTGCAGAACATTGAATTTCGGAGCCATGCGGAATATAAATTCCGCACTTTCACCGGATATATTGTCATCGGAGATAAAAAAGCTTCACCAGTCCGGTTTCAAGGTTTATTTCTTCTGCATAAACAAAGGTGAGGCTGGGCGCATGGCGGAGATAATGCGTGGAAGAAATCTTGCCGGCACTGTAATTCCGCGCACAGGTTATATTTATGAGGGATTTGTTCATCCCGGGGCAAAAACTGCTGTTATAACAGCATCGGAATATCTTAAAAGGCGTTATGCTTTCAGCCGGGATTCCCAGCATGTGCAGAAAAAATTTTTCAAACTGGGTGATCTGAAGGCCGGAGATTATGTCGTTCACGAGGAGTACGGCATAGCACGTTACCGTGGACTTAAGAAAGTTTTTTACCGTACGTCCGGAGGAACGGAAGCAGTGGATTCTGACTGTCTTTTTCTTGAATTTGCGCGTGGCGATACAATGTTTGTTCCTCTTGATGATTTTACGAAGGTGCAGAAATTTGTAAGTTCGGAGGGAAAACGTCCGCATCTTTCCCATATGGACACAAAAACATGGAAAGAGGTTAAGCACCGCGTTACTGAGGAAGTACGGGAAATGGCAGGAAATATTCTCCGCCTTGAAGCGGAGCGCGCCATATGCCGCACAGTATCATTTGAAAGATGTCCTGATATTGAGGAGCCTTTTGAGGAGGCATTCCCATATGAGGAAACTCCTGATCAGAAAAAAGCCATAAATGATGTTCTTCGCGATATGGAAGCGGAAGTGCCGATGAACCGGCTTGTGGCTGGTGATGTGGGCTTTGGTAAGACAGAGGTAGCCATGCGTGCGGCCATGCGTGCGGTTGCCAATGGAAGGCAGGTCGCGGTTATAGCACCCACAACAATTCTTGCTGATCAGCATTATCACAGTTTTACTGATCGTTTTGCGGGGTTTCCCGTAAAGATAAAGATGCTTTCCAGATTTGTTTCCAGAAAAGACCAGCTGCAGACCTTGCGGGAAATGTCCGCCGGAAAGGTGGATATAGTGGTGGGAACGCACAGGCTTTTTCAGAAAGACGTGAAATTTGCCGATCTGGGACTTATGGTTGTTGACGAGGAACATCGTTTCGGAGTAAAAGCCAAGGACCGGATAAAGGAAACAGCGCGGGGAGTGCACTGTCTGCTTATGAGCGCCACGCCCATTCCCCGCACGCTTTACCAGTCACTTTCAGCGCTCAGGAGCATGAGTATCATAGAAAGTCCTCCGGTTGGAAGACAGGCTGTAGCAACATTTGTAAGGCCTTTTTCAGAAAAAGACGCAGCATCGGCTGTGGCTTACGAACTGGCGCGCGGAGGACAGGTTTATTATGTTCATAACCGTGTGAAAACCATAGAAAGCCGTTGTGCCTATCTTAAAAAAATAATGCCTGAGCTGCGCATAGCCGTAATACATGGTCAGCTTGATTCTGATTCTGTGGCTGGAACAATGAAAAAATTTCTTAACCGTGAATATGATGTTCTTATGGCCACGACAATAATCGAATCCGGCATTGATATTCCTAACATAAATACTCTTATTGTTGAAAATGCCCATGAACTGGGGCTTGCGCAGCTTTACCAGCTTAGAGGCCGTATAGGCCGTGGCAGCCGTAAGGCATTCTGTTATCTGTATTATCCAGGCTGGATAAGGACGGAAAACGGCGTTTTAACCTGTTCTGGTAAGGATAGTATTACAGCAGGAACTGAAGAAAAGAACAGGAATACAGATAAGGAACGGAAAGAAAAGAAAATAATGTCAGAGGACGCAGCGCGCCGTCTCAGCGCACTGGAGGAATTTACTGCCCTTGGATCCGGGCTGCGTCTTGCCATGCGTGATCTGGAAATACGAGGGGCAGGAGATCTGTTAGGACTGAAGCAGCATGGGTTTATAAATACTGTAGGTCTGGAAATGTACATACAGCTTTTGAACAGTGAAATAAACCGTATTAAGGGAAAGATTCCAGCAGAAGACAATATGCCTGACCCGGAACTTGACATAATAATTTCCGCATTTATACCTGAAAACTACATAGATGATGAAATGGAGAGACTTAACTTTTATAAAAAAATCCTTAAGGCTCCATTGAAACAGCTGCCCCTGATTC
>CACZRG010000103.1 GCA_902783485.1 uncultured Elusimicrobium sp. | reverse complement strand
GAATATAAATATGGTATGAGGCAGCCTTATTTTTTTCATTCCGATGTTTATCCTGAGGGAAATTTCCGGAAGATTGAAATGGAAAGGGTTTACCGCCAGAATGATACGGAACTGCTTGAGCACCTTGGCCGTATACGCATGAACCGCTGTACCGCTGAGGACACGGCTTATTTCAATGCCTGTGGACAGGCTTCCCCCGAATACCTTAAAACCGCTGTTACACTTACTCCATACCGCAATGTTGCTGACATTATGAATTCCCGCCGTCTGGCGGAAATACATGCTCCTTCACGCAGATATATGGCCACCGCCACAGGTTCCTTTGAAACATCCAGGGACTGCCCGGCACCGCGTGTGCTTGAACTTAAGCCGGGCGCCCTGGTTATTTTTAACAGGAACAATCCCGGAGTATGGATAAATGGCACCTCCGGAATCGTGCGCACTGCCGGTGATGATTCAATAGAAGTTGAACTGTCAGGCTCTGGCAGGATTGTGAGCGTTGAACGTGAGGAATGGAAAAGCTACCGCTATGATTTTGACAGGCTTTCCGGCCGGGTTGTTGAAACAGAAACAGGAACTTTTACTCAGTTTCCTCTGCAGCTTGGATATGCCCTTACAATTCATAAGGCGCAGGGAAAAACTCTTGACAGGGTTGCCATAGATATGAAGCATGGAGCCTTCGCACATGGACAGATTTATGTCGCGCTAAGCCGCACAAGGCGCAGGGAGGATATACGTCTTATAGGCAGAATAAGCGAAGAAGATATAATCACCGACCCGACCGTAGTGGAATTCCTCTGGAAAACAGAATAAATGATAAAATCTAATATATGTCCAGGTTCCATCTTGTCTCGCCGTTCAGACCTGCTGGCGATCAGCCACGGGCGATTGATGCGCTTTGCGCAGGAATAGAGGCCGGAAAAGCAGACCAGGTACTGTTAGGCGTAACCGGTTCCGGCAAGACATTCACAATGGCTTCCGTTATAGAACGGTTGCAGAAACCGGCACTTGTCCTTTCACCAAACAAGGTTCTCGCCGCACAGCTCTATTCCGAGTTTAAGACTTTTTTCCCGGAAAATGCTGTGGAATATTTTGTTTCATATTATGATTATTATCAGCCTGAGGCATATATTCCTTCAACAGATACATACATAGAGAAAGATGCCGCCGTCAATGACCATATAGACAAGCTGCGCCTTAAGGCCACAACTTCTATTCTTACCCGCCGTGACACTATTGTGGTGGCTTCGGTTTCTTGTATTTACAATATCGGCTCTCCGGATAATTTCAACAATATGTGCCTGCACATTCAGAAGGAAATGCCGGTCAGCCGTAAAGAACTTACGGAAACACTGGTGAAAATGCGCTATGAACGCAATGATATTGAGTTCAACCGCAAGAATTTCCGTGTGAGAGGGGGAAATATTGATATTTTCCCTGCCGATTCGGAACTTGCCATAAGGCTTGTTTTTGATGAAACAATAGAGCGTATATGTGAAATAGACCCGCTTACCGGCGATGTGAAAAAGGAAATGAACGATGTATGGATTTTTCCTGCTACACATTTTATTACTTCCGCAGAAGAAATGGAAAGCGCAGCAGTACGCATAGAAGCGGAGCTTGAGGAGCGCATAAAATGGTTCAGGGCTCACGGAAAACCTCTTGAGGCAGAGCGTATAGAGCAGCGCACACGCTATGATCTTGAGATGATACGGCAGACAGGATACTGCCGTGGAGTGGAGAATTATTCCCGTTATCTGGCCGGGCGTGAGGCTGGCAGTATGCCGGATTCGCTGTTCGGATATTACAGGAATCAGGATTTTCTGTTGTTTATTGATGAGTCCCACGTTGCCCTGCCACAGATACGCGGAATGTACGAGGGGGACCGGGCGCGGAAGCAGTGCCTTGTTGATTTTGGTTTCCGCCTGCCCTCAGCGCTGGATAACCGTCCGCTTAAATTTGACGAGTTTGAAAGCCTGCGGCCTGCTACTGTTTATGTTTCGGCAACACCGGGCCCCATTGAGCTTTCCCGCTGTCCGGAAGACAGCATTGTTGAGCAGATAATACGTCCAACAGGGCTTACCGACCCGGAAGTAAAGGTTCTGCCTGTTACCGGGCAGATTCAGGCGCTGCAGAAGGAGATAGCGGAACGTGCGGAGAAAAAGGAACGCTGCCTTGTGCTTACGCTTACAAAGAAAACTGCGGAGGATCTTTCCTCCTATCTCGAAGAGAAGGGACTGCGTGCCAGATATATGCATTCTGACATGGACACACTTGAGCGTCTTGATATCCTCGCCGCTTTCCGCAGGGGGGAATTTGACGCCCTTGTGGGAATTAATCTGCTTCGTGAGGGACTTGATATTCCGGAGGTTTCCCTTGTTGCCATTCTTAATGCCGATAACGAG
>CACZRG010000102.1 GCA_902783485.1 uncultured Elusimicrobium sp. | reverse complement strand
CGTGGCGGGGAACTTGAAACATTAATGGGACAGTATTTCCGTAAATGGCTTGTAAAGGAAAAACTCATTACGGAAAATTATATCCCACGCCGTGGGGAAATGCTTTTTTATTCCAATTCCCGGTACAGAACCATTGCGACCGCGCAGTATTTTGCCGGTGGGATGCTCCCTGTGGCAAATGTACGTATCAGATATAACATGGAGCCGGGCGGAATGGACCCGGTGTTTCACCCTAAACTTACTTTTTCCGGCGATAATTACCATAAACTTGTATTGCATCAGCTTGAGGAAAAATACGGCGGAGCCGGGCTGCCTGTTTTAAGAAAAGAACTGGAAGAAAATTACAGGCTTATAGGAAATATCCTGGACATGGAACATTCAGAAATGGCATTGAAGGATAATTTCCCGCGACTGCGTACTGACGATATAAATATAGTTCTCACAGCTGGAAAGGAACCTGCGGTAAAAGGCTCTCTCAGGCTGGCGGTTCAGGCCAGTGATGCACTTATTCTGCAGTACTATGAAGAAGCCGACCCTGTCAAAGCCGCTTTTGGACATGAACTGTCGCTGGAGGAATGGAGAAAGATAGGAGATGTAAAGGATATTTACGGTTCAATGCTTTTCAAACTGCCGGCGGTAGCAGTAAATGTGGCTAATCCTCTGCTTAAACTGATGAGAAAGGAGCTTTTGTCCACCAGACGACGGTTTACTTTCCTGTGCGGACATGAGACAAATATTGCCAGTGTGCTTGCCGCGCTTCAGATTGAACCATATGACCTGCCGGACAGTGTTGAGAGCAGAACACCTATGGGCGTAAAGCTTGTAATAAACAAATGGCGTGGAAAAGACGGAGAATCTTATATCTCGCTTGATATGGTATATCAGACAGTAAGGCAGCTGCGGGAAAGAACCATGCTTGATCTGAATAATCCGCCGGCCGTATTTCCATTGAAACTGCAGGGAATTACACAGAATGAATATGGGCTTTATCCGGTGAAGGATGTACTGTTGCGTTTTGATTCTGCCATAGCCGGATATAAAAGCGTAAGAAAAAACGCTGAATGAATTATATCAGAGCCTGCTTACGCTGTATTTGCCGGGATATAAAAAACGCCTGTCTTTCCTTTAAGACAGGCGTTTTTTTCTGCTGTTTTTTATTTACAGTCTGTTTATTCTTCTTTCTGGCCCGGTTATCTTTAACAGGCCATCCTTGAACATTACTCCTTCACGGAAAGCTGTAAGGTATTTTTTTATCTGCAGCAGCCATGTGTTCCAGTCATGTGGCCACTCTTCACCCCAGGGATCGTACCACACTGTTATATCCCGCTTCCACAGTGCGTCAGCGAGTGCCTCTGCCTGGTCATTCCATGCCTCCCATGCTCCACGGCCATGGGAAATAACGTAATAATTATTACGCAGTCTGTTGATTATTTCACTGTCGGAAAGATTCTGCATATACAGCGACGGGGAATTAAAATATATTCCTTCGTCGAAATATCCGTCCATTTCGCGTGACATCGCGTAAACACCGCTTAAGCATATGGCCGAGTCAAAATATTCAGGGTGTTTCAGGGAGATGTTTGCGGAATGAAAAGCCCCAAAGCTGTTTCCCGTGGCAAGATATTTCTCGTCCATGCCGTAGGTTTCGCGCAGGAAAGGAATTACATCATGCATTATGCAGCGTTCATAATCGTCCTGACGGCGGCCTATCCACTCGTCACGCACAGGCTTGTACCATGACTCCTCGTCCCTGCCGTCCACGGCTGCCACGATAATTTCGCCATTGTTGATAAATTCCTGCATGGCTTCTATCATGCCGTGATCCTCATAATCCCAGAACCGGCCACAGCTCGTGGGAAAAACCATTACCGGCTTGCCGGCATGGCCGTACACCTTCATTTCAAAATCCTCATTCAGTTCTTTGCTGAAAATCTTATGGTAGTTAATATTCATACAGATAATTTTATAAAATTATTCTATGAACTTTATATTTTTATCCCCGCATTTCCCTGAGAATTATTATCTTTTCTGCCGTGCCCTCAAGAGAGCCGGTTTCAACACGCTTGCCATAGGAGAGCCTTCCTTCGGCGAGCTTAAGCCTGAACTGGCTGAAAGTACAGACTGGTATTATCAGGTGCCTGATATGCACGATTACGATGCCCTGCGTGGGGCAGTAAGATTCTTTACGGAAAAATTCGGCCCTGTAAGCGGCATTGATTCGCTTAATGAATACTGGCTTGCTTCCGAGGCCGCACTTAGAACGGAATTCAATATTGAAGGCATAAAGAACGATACGATAAATAATATCCGGCGCAAATCATATATGAAGAAAATCTATCAGTCGGCCGGAATACGCTGTGCGAAAGGAAAACTCGTAAATTCCGCAGAGGAGACAAAGCAGTTCGCGGCTTCCGTAGGGTATCCTATTATTGTTAAACCTGATGATGGCATGGGGGCGGATCTTACATATAATCTTGACAATGATGCGGAGGTTGACTGGTTCTTTAATGAGAAAAAACCACATGATCACGATATTATCGCCGAGGAATATATAAAAGGCGATATTGTTACATTTGACGGTCTTACGGACAAGCAGGGAAATATAGTTTTCTGCACTTCACATAATTATGATCAGGGTGTTATGGAATCGGTTCTGGCGGACAATCATCTGTATTATTTCTCGCAGCGTGAGATTCCGGCGGATCTTGAAGTAATAGGACGCAGGGCCGTGAAGGCTTTTAATGTCAGGGGACGTTTTTTCCATATGGAGTTCTTCAGGCTTAAGGATGGAGGTATATGCGCTCTTGAAGTGAATATGCGCCCACCCGGCGGGTTCTCAATGGATATGTTCAACTATGCCTGTGATATAGATATGTATGCTGCATGGGCCGAAGTTCAGGCACACGGGACGGTGAATCTTCAGTATGAGAGAAAATACCATACCTGTTTCATCAGCCGCAAGAACCGTATGCAGTATCAGCATTCACATGAGGAAATTCTGACAAAGCTGGGAGATATGCTTGTATACTATAAGGAGCTGCCGCCGATTATAGCGAGAGGAATGGGCGATCAGGGATATCTGGTACGCGCAGAGAATCTTGATGATATAATGAAGGCGGTTCATCTGATACAGGACTGAGAACCACGCTGTCTTTGTTTTAACATACAATGATGTGATAAAAAAAGAGGAGCTGAAAAGCTCCTCTTTTTTATCTGGCAGTTTTAAATGATCCTGGCCTGCCTGGTCAGGCATTCATAACATTATTTTACCTTTACTTCTGACTGCTGCAGTACCGCATTCATAACAGCTGTTCTGTTTGCATTTATTTTCTGTTCAAGCAGCGAGGAACGCAGTGTGTCCCTGACCTCTGTAAATTCATACTGCCTGGAAGGGGAAATATTGTTTACCCGGAATATTGAAAAAGCGTTTCCTGTCTGCATTATTTTGCTTATCTGCCCGGGGCGCAAAGCGAAAATTTCGCTTTCAATCTCAGCCGGAAGCTGACCTTTCTGTACATCACCTATAAGGCCCGCTCTTGCGCGCAGGCCTGCATTGTTTGATTTTTCTGCCGCTACCGCGCCAAACACTGCATTCCTGTCATTAAGAAGTCCGTCAAGTACATTTTCTGCCTCTTCCTTTGTGGAAAGTGTTATCTGGCTTATATTATATGTTTCAGGTTTTATCAGTCTGTCTTTTGAGGCATTATAATATTTTAATACTTCCTCGTCTGGTACTGATATGTTTGCCAGTTTTATTATAACTTCATTAATCAGAAGCTGATTTTTCAGGCGCTCCTTTACATCTTTTGCGGTCCAGCCTGTTCTGGCGAGTTCTTTGTCTATTTCCTTTTCACTGCGGCTGCCGGTATTTCTTTTGTAAATTTCGTCTATTCTTTCTTCAGGAATGTTTATTTTAAGCTCTGCGGCTTTATCTGTCATGACCTTTTCCAGAATAAGTTCGTTCAGGGCCTGCATACCCTGAAGCCCCCACAATCTTGTTGTTACATCATTGGCTGTAATATTTTTCCCGTTTACAACAGCCATAACTGTCTTGCCTGGTCTGACAGTGGCAGCATCTGATGAGATAGCGGGGAGTGAAACAAGCGCCGTGATGAGTGCAGCAGAAAGTATGTTTTTTCCTGAATTCATTTTCTTCTCCTGAATATACTGATATTATAAAAATAAAAGGACCCGGCGTTCAAACCGGGTTCTTTCAATAAGAGCAATAATGTATTTACTCTGCCTTTGCGGTTTTTGTTATCCCTGCCTTCTTTTTGTCAGCTATATGCCTGTACACGAAGAAACATACGGTAAGAAGAATTATTACCGGAGTCGCAAAAGCATACCGTGCGCCTGAAAAATCATAAAGCATATCGAAGCGTCCGTAAAGCAGTGAAAAACGTGCCATTACCGTATTCCCGAATGAGGCGCCGAAGTAAATCATAAGAAAGTAAATTCCAATATTTGAAGCTTTCTTTATAAATCCCTTGTGCTCGACAGAGAAGTAGAAATATGTAAGTACACATACTGCCCCTGCGGCTATGAGGAAATAATTTATAAATTCACCAGCACTCATTGAAGCTATGGCAGCGAAAGGTTTTATTGTTCCGCCAATCTGTGCCATAAAGTCGGTAGCAAGGTTAAGTGGCAGAACAAGACCGGCACCGTAGCCCATTATAAATGTGAACCCATATCTGGAAACCCAGGAAATGCGGGGAATGAACTGTGTTACCAGTGAAATGCCCAGCAGAACCGGTATTATAAGCAGATATTCTCCCTGCATGAAAGGTTCGTATGCTTTCGGAATCCATGTACCGTAAAGCAGTACTATGAACCACCATCCCATACCCACTCCAAGATAAAGATGTTCCGCTATTTTGAATAGTGGATTGTCCTTGTACAGAAAACTGAAAAGGAATATGGTTATGCCGGCTGAAAGCCAGCCTCCCAGAATAACAGATAAAGAGTTTTCCATGATTAATTCTTCTCCTTCAGTACAAGCAGTATTATGTTGGATGTCAGTATCAGTATAATTACGAGCATATGTGAAAGATTGAGTGCGTCTATGCCGCTTGTTGCCTTGTCTTTCCTGCCTGTAAGTGTTTCGTATTCACTGCCTCCGCGCATTCCGCCCAAAAGTCCCAGGAGCTGTCTGTTCTGCAGATAAGGACCGTACCCCAGCTGGCTTATGGCGGTAGTGCCGCCAATTATCGGTACATTATATTTGTCGCCAACATAAGCCACCCATGCGTCCAGCATTCCGGTTCCGGTTATTTCCACAACGCCTGCCATGTCCCTGTATGTATTTATGCCTTTCATGACAGGCATTCCTTTTACAGTGTTTCCTTCGGCATCCTTTTCATAAGCCTTGTAGAAATCTATGCTCATCTGTGTCATTGCGGCCATGTAATTCGGATTGTAGGCCATTACCACATAATCCTTTCCGTATTCCTTTCCGGCTTCCTGTGGAACGGTCTGCTTTATTTCTTCAATAAGTCCTGGAGCGCCGGATATGAATGTAAGTATACATACACGCACATTCCTGCGGAAAAGATGTCTGAGCGCAGCGACTGCCTGCGGCTGCAGCTCCGGTTTTATGGAAGGGTCGTAATCAACACCTAAAATGACGAAATCATTTTCCTTAAGGTTTTCTATGAAATCATAAAAATCCTTTACGCTCTGCTGCGTGGTTCTGCCTGCAATACCGGAGGGGTGGATTATTGGCCATATCATTACGACCGATAGCAGAAGGAAAAGCCATCTGCGGTCAATATTCAGAAATCTGCGTAATCTGTCTTTCATGTCAGTCCCTTCCCATGTACTGTCTTTCTATGCCGAAGATTATTTTCAGCGAGGTAACAACCGCACCAATGGTTATTCCTATCATTATCCCACGCTTTGCTGCCACGCTGGGCACCTGCATTATCCACTGTATGATATCACTTATGCTGCAGCAGCCTGTCCAGCCTAAAAGCGTGTCCCAGAGCATCTGGCCCGCGGGAACATTTCCCAGAATAAGAATAAAGGCAGCGATGAAAAGAACAAATGCCTGAGCCGATTTTATCCTGAATGAGCGGAAAGCCGTTGATACAATATAGAACGCCAGAACGGCAAACATTGTTGAGGCCAGCGGGTTGTACAGATAGCGGAACGACCAGCCCAGGGAAGTAAGCGTACCATTGTCCGCCTGCGCCCCATGGCTTATTATTCCCGGAATAACAACGGCAAGAAATCCGAGGAATACGAAAATGCTGTATCCCCAGCCGTCCTCATGTCTGACGATTTTTTTGTAATGTGTCATCAGCAGACTTATAAGACCAAGCAGGAAGGCAAATCCGGATACGATAACTTCCCACTGGTTGAGAGTGCTTAAATAAGCCTGGGAGGCTTTCGCAGGGACATAGTATGTGGCCAGGGTCAGCAGTCCCACTATCATGACTATGGCAAGAGGTATGTATTTTTTTATTATCAGCATATTCAGTAATTTGTGAACAGGTTCAGAAGTCCATTTACGAAAGCATCGCAGTGCAGCGCAGCGGCTGCCGCTACGGCTATGCCTCCGGCAATAACCGATATCATCATAAACAGCTTGCCGAAATCCTGAAGTTTCAGAACACTTAAAAGCATGGGTTCCCTGGAAAGGTATGCGCCTGCGGCGTAAAGTTCCTCTCCAATAAGAGTATAATCACATGAGGTAAAAAAGAAAGGCAGCTGTGATTCAGAGTCTGTAGCGGCTATCTGTATTGCGCCTGTGGCTGCTCCGACTTCCGTAAGCAGTAGTGATTCTGCGAGAAAATAGCCCATAAAGAAACATGCGGCTGGTTTTTCGCGCTCAATCATTCCGTCGAGTGAAGCTGCGTATGAGAACTGGTCGGAGCTAAGAAAGAAATTACAGCTGTCTCTGTATGAGTCAGGCCGTCCTGCCTCTATATAGGCCTGCTTTACCGTTTCCTTGGCCACTGACATAACCACAGGATCATAATGCGGTATTTTTATAAGACTGTCATATTCCGCTATTTTTCTTGAAACCTCTCCCAGAATTGAAAGGGAAGCGATGGTATTTACTCCGGATATTCCGCTTATTCCTGTTGAATAGAATACAGGTTTTCCCATTTCTGTAGCGCGGCCTATGGCTTCATCTATTGCGTCAAGGCCGGCTATGCGGCGTATGAACAGCCCCTGTTTTCTGGCGCGGGATACAGTGATAAAAAAAGCTGTGGTTATTATTATAACCATTATCAGTCCGTTCAGGCGTGGCAGATTGAACCAGTTGTCTTCTGATACCGCTTCAAGCACCTTGCTTTCTGCTACTGTTTTGCCGTTTTTTACTGCTTTTATAATAAATTCCGCAACTGTACCGTCTGTAGCGGATTCATCTATGCTGTTCAGGGAAATCTTTACAGCATATTTACCGGCATTATGTTTCCATGCCCAGAATGGAAGCCTCATTCTGTCAGCTGTTTTTTCAAAAGCCGGAAAGGAGTCCACAAGTTTCCATTTTCTGTTTTTTTCTGCGTTTTTTTCACTATTTATAGTGTTGTAAGCATATATTTCATAAATGATGCCTTCAGCGTTTTTATCAACAGGCCAGCGTAGCAGTATATCTCCGCCACTGTCATAGGGCATATCTTCCGCTGTTGCATTTTCTATAAACTGTGCTGCTGTTTTTCCGGTCTGACCGGCATAAACTGTCTGCGCCGTCAGCACGGCTGAAATACATAGAAGCAGTCTTAATATTTTTTTCATAATATTGTTTACCATGTAATTGTGAACAGGTACTCAGGTATTTTTGATTTTCAGGTTCATTTCTTTAATCCCCTGCTTTCCTCTTCCCTGATTTTCTTCTCAAAATAATTTGGAGGCAT
>CACZRG010000101.1 GCA_902783485.1 uncultured Elusimicrobium sp. | reverse complement strand
TACAAAAAAAGGCCCCTTAAACGGGGCCTTTTTTTATGTACAACAAACAGCTTTTTATTTATTCACATGACCGATTGAAGAGTAAGCCGCATTTCCATAATTCCATATAGCACCTATCTGACTGGGAGGCAGATGTGTTACCCTTCCAAGAATCTCTATAGCATATGTGGCTATTGCTCCTTTTGCCCCGGATTTACCTACGGAAGCCAGATCTCCTCCATGAACAGCGTCATTAGCAGCTCCTATTGCTGCCGCACACAGTGCCTGAAGTGCAAGCCTCTTGGCGGCAGACCGCACCACAACCTTGCCTATGGCATAATCTACCCCTCCGCCTATCAGGGCGAAAGTTATCTCCAGCATGACAGCATCTGTTTTCTGTTTCAGGCAGTTATCAAAGGAATAAGGCTGAAAACTGCCTGTTGCATATATTCTCTCGCCAAGGATTTTCTCATAAACATCCCTGAAAGCGGTACGGGTATAGCAGTCGAAATCGTCGCTTTCAATTACAGGTATCAGTTTCTGCGCATTTCCTTTCTCAATAAGGAATTTTCTCCCGCCTCTGTCTTCGCTTACTATTTTACTGGTAAGATACTGTGAACCGCTATATCTGCCTGACTGCTTACCCAGAATATAAAGAGATGCATAGTAAGCGACCCTGTTGCCACCTTTTTCCTCATAACCTCCCATCTGGTGATAATACCTGGTATCCCACGACAGGCCGGCATACCATTTCAGCTTTGCCAGAGCCCTGCTTTTCACATCAGCGTTTTTGCTTTCAGACTGTGACTCCAGAGCCAGTACAAGGGCTGTAATCAAAGCTCTGTCATTGTCTTTGTCTTTTACTGACAATACCCCGTCTTTGCCAAAATCAAACGCACCGTCAGGGCTTAATGTCTTGCTGGCAAAAAAGCCGATTCCGTTATTTATCGCGCTTATGCACTGTGTAATTTTATCTACAGCAGCAGGCTTTTCTATTGAACCAAGCGATATTATGGCAGCACGCTTCACATCCTTATTCTCGTCCTCATTCACTATTACCTGATAAAGACTCTTAAGCGCAAGCTGTCCTACAGTGCTGCCCTGCATAGGGACATTATAGTTGGCATTTGCTATAAGACCCACAGCAATCATAATCTTGTATCTTTCAGCAATAGATGTTTTATCCGTTTTCGCCACATTACGTACATAATAATTCTGCAGCGATGTGAGTATTGCATTTATTGGCTGGGCTTTTCCAACAAGAGGGGAGTCTCCTGTAGCCAGCAGACCCAGGGCGGCTATGGCGTCTGCTTTGTTTTCAAATTTATACGTTCCCCTGATTACATTCAAATGTATATTGGCATGTCTTGCTGCCGTTTCATATTTCGTAAGATCTGTGCCTGCGGCTTCAAACATTTTCTGCCGCTCAGTATAATTTTCCAGGTCTATGGACTTAACATTGCTGACAACCCGGGTATTATCCTGCGCTGCCGTGTAAGCCTTTCTCTCAATCGCGGATTTATATTTTTCAGTATCAAAATTCTGCGCGAATGCAGCTGCAGGAATTAAGAAAAGTACAGACAGAGCTATAATTCTTTTCATAAACAATCTCCGTTTTAGTCAATAAGCAGTTTCTGATTCAACCATGAAATCCAGGACAGCACAACTGCTTATAATATGATTATAACAGAAATACATGGCTAATCCATGGGACTTTAGGGCAATGAAAAAACGGGAAATTTATTTTTTCTTTAATGGATTGAATTTTCACAATTCTGGATATATTAATATGCTGAAAAACACCAGAGATAAAAAAACCGCCTTTTCAGGCGGTTTTTTTAATAAACGGACAGAATTTAATTTACTGTGCCGCGGTTTTCAGCACATCAGCACCAAGTTTAACATTTCCATAAGTGCTGTGAATATTGAAAACACCCTGAAGTATTCTCTCGCTATATGTAGCGGTGGCAGTGGAAGCTGCTGACAGTATTTTTGCTCCTTTTGTTCCCTGTACAGCGGCATACATCGCACGTCCAATAGCCTGCATGGCAAGTTTTTTTGCTGCGGCCTTGATAACCACCTTCGCAACAACTCCGTCCACACCGCCTAACAGAAGATTTGTAGTAATCTCAAGCATAATCTTATCCGTCTTCTGTTTCAGACAGTTGTCAAAATGATAAGGAAGATATGGAGGCTGTTCGTCACCACTCCACAATCTATCTGAAAGGGCATGGCCGGCTATGGCTTTATATGTATCTTCAAAAGCCCGACGGGTGTAACATTCATTTTGCTCTGTCTCAATTAAAGGCAACAGTTTCATCGAGTTCTCTTCTTCTACATATGCTCCCCGGTTGTACACACGGTGATAAGTGATTTTTGATTTAAGATACATAGAACCAGGCATATAATAACCGGAAGGAGCAGTTCCGCCCTTGTTTCCTAAAATATACAGAGCGGCCATATAAGTTGTCTTGTTACCTTTAGGCTCATAATTAGCCATCTGATTATAGTGCTTACAGTTATAAGTAAGTCCGGCATACCATTTAAGTTTGGATATGGCAGCACCGCTTACAGATTTATTTTTTGATTCAGACAGTGTGTCAAGGGCAAGAATCAGCGCAGTAATCAGAGCGGCATCGCTGTCTCCTGTATCTGAAAGGTCCCCAGTCTTTGCATCAAAAACGAACGCCTTGTCAGCTGAAGAAAAGGTCTTGGTGAAAAAGCCTGTCTCCGAAACAAGTTTTGTTATGGCTGAAGAAATTTTATCAACTGTTGCAGTGTTCTCTATTGCCGCCATAGCGAGAATTGCTGTCCTGCGGACATTAAATTCCTCTTTATCATTTGTGATTACCTGATAAATACTATGAAGCGCAAGAGCTCCAACGGTACTTTCCTGCATAGGAAGGTTGAAATTCGCCCCTGCTATCAGAGCTGCTGCCAGAACCAGCTCACATTTTTCTTCAGCTGTAGCGGTGCCACTCTTCACACCTCTGACATAAAATGAATTCAGGGTTTTAAGTATGGCTCCTATGGCCTGCTGATTTCCTACAAGAGGAGAATCTCCAGAACCAAGCAAAGCCAGTGAAAGAATCGCATCGGTCCTTTTCTCGCCAAAATATTTACCTGAAAGAATTCCGATATGCAGATTGGCATGATTTGCGGCATCCTTATGTGATTTAAGATTTGACCCTGCGGCTTCAAGCATTTTGGCAAACCCGGTATTATCACCAATGCTTGCTTTGACATTGGTAACAACCCGTGTATTGTCCTGTGCGGCAGTGTAGGCCTTTCTCTCAATCATCATTTTGTTCTTTTCTATATCAAAATTCTGCGCGAATGCCACCGCAGGAATAAAGGAAAGAACAAACAGAGCGATAATTTTCTTCATAAAATATTCTCCGTTCCAGTCATTAAGCAGTTTCAAATTCAACATCTGAAATCCAAAACAATACTGCTTCTATTAGTATAACAGTATATGCCTGAATAATCAATGGGACTTTTGGGCAATTAAGAAAATAACCTGTACAATACTACAGATATTTTAAGGAAAAGTCTTTAATGTTTTTATTTTCATAAATTTGCGGAAACATTAAATCTTTTGTTATAAATAAGGTAAGGCCGGAAACAGGCCGCAGAATTTTCTGGAGGATATATGGCTGAACACGAACTTCGCCGCACCGTTCTAAACGAAACAGAACGCAAAGCCGGCGGCAAAATGGTAGACTTCCACGGCTGGGAGCTGCCTATGGAATTTACAGGAATAGTAAAGGAGCATGAGGCTGTACGCAAATCCGCGGGCATTTTCGACGTATCCCACATGGGACAGGTATTCGTAACCGGACCGGATGCCTTCAATCTGCTTCAGCATCTCAATGCCAATGACCTGAAAAAAGCGACACCGGGAAAAGGTGTATATTCACATCTCATAAATGAAAAAGGCGGACTTGTAGACGATATAATCGCTTTCTGTCTGTCAATGGACAGATACCTCGTTGTTGTAAATGCCGCCACGGCAGACAAGGATTTTGCGTGGATAAAAAAACACTCGGAACATATGAGCGTGACCGTGGAGAACAAGAGTGATGAATACTCAATTCTTGCGGTTCAGGGTCCCAATGTTCCGCTTATGATGGAAACATTTGCCCCAGAGGCTCTTCCGCTTCCGCGCTTCGGCATTGTGGAAAAAGACATACATGGCAGACATTGTTTCATAAGCCGTACCGGCTACACCGGAGAGGACGGTTTCGAGATAACCTGCCCGAACGATATAGCTGTACAGCTCTGGAATGAAATGCTCGAACTGGGCAAACCATACAATATAATACCATGCGGGCTCGGTGCGCGCGACACACTGCGTCTTGAGGCAGGCTATCTGCTCTACGGGCAGGATGTAGACGACGATCACAGCACATATGAAGCAAATTACGGCTGGGTTGTGTGCCTTGACAAAGGCGACTTCATCGGCAGAAGCATACTTGCAGAACAGAAAGCAAATGGCGTAAAGAGAAAACTGACAGGCATAGTTCTTAGCGAACGCGGAATTCCACGCCAGGGCTGCAGGATTTTCCACGAAGGGCAGGAAGTAGGAACATTCAACAGCGCCACGTATTCACCCACCCTCAAAAAGGGCATCGGTATGGGATATGTTACCCCACCGCTGAAACCAGGCACACCGGTTGAAGTTGAAATCAGGGGCCGCCGTGTAAAAGGTGAAGTGGTACGTACCCCCTTCCACAAGGGCGGAGCTTTCAGCAAGGTTCTTTATACCGGCAAAGATAAATAGAATTTAAAAGGAGACTTTACAATGAAACCCGAAGAACTTAAATATGCAAAATCACACGAATGGATAAAATTAGGCGACGAAGCTGTCGTTGGTGTATCCGATTATGCCCAGCATGAAATGGGCGATGTAGTTTTTGTTGAACTGCCGAAAGTCGGCCAGAAAGTGGAGAAGGAAAAACAGTGCGCCGTAGTCGAATCAGTAAAATCTGCTTTCGATATTCTCTCTCCTGTTTCCGGTACCATAACCGCCGTAAATGAAGCTGTTGCAGCCGACCCGGCAATCCTGAACCAGTCTCCTCTTGACGAGGGCTGGCTTTTCAAACTGAAACCTGAAAATCCGGCTGATGCCGAAACGCTGCTCACATGGGAACAGTATCAGGTTTTCATAAAGCAGGCCTGAGATAAGGGTTTACCCCGGCACCGGAATAATACCGGATTTTCCGGCTGTATTCCGGTGTCTTTTTACATTATCCAGTATTTCAGGAGATTTCATGTATTTACCACACAGTGAAAAAGACAAAGAGGAAATGCTAAAAGCTACGGGAGC
>CACZRG010000100.1 GCA_902783485.1 uncultured Elusimicrobium sp. | reverse complement strand
GAAAGCGGCTACTACGACCAGATAATAAAATTCATGCGGGATTTCCTTTCCGCAGCATTCAAGAACAATGACAATCTGTTTATGGGCGTACTGACCGGGGTTTCCCGTGTTTCCAAGGAAAGCATTTTCAGCGGACTTAACAATTTATGGGTAGACACCATATTTGAGGACAGATTCAGCGATTGTTTCGGATTTACGCAGAATGAGGTTGAGGAAATGTTCCGTTTCTTCGGCATAGATGAGAAAATCCCAGAAGCCAGGGACTGCTACGACGGCTATATATTCGGCAACAAACACATTTACAATCCGTGGTCGCTGATAAATTATCTGGCCAGGGACTGTTCACCGGGTGATTACTGGGTTAATGTGGCGGAAAACGGTCTCGCAGGCGACGCGATGCGGAATCTTAATGAATCTGACAGGCAGAATCTTACAGAACTAATGCTTGGGGAATCGCCAAGGGTAAACGTATCCGCATACCTGGCATATACTGATCTGAATGGCAGCATAGAGAATGCCTACGGACTGCTTGCCCAGACTGGCTATCTTACGGCGGTAGATGCTGTTCAGAACGGACGCACCTATCTCTGCCGGCTGAAAATACCTAACAGGGAAGTGTTTTCCGCATATTCGGAGGAAGTGATAAAACGAATCCTTTCCAGGCCGGCAGCACGGCAGGCCAATGAGATTGCCGGCGACATACTGTTTGCCGATGCGGAAAATCTGCAGAAACATCTGTCTGTATTCCTGCTTGAAACGTGCAGCAGCTTTGATCTGACTGAAGAAAAGGATTATCAGAACATACTGATAGGACTGCTGGCCTCATTGCGGATAGGATATAATATAAAGGCAAACCGCGAAGCCGGACATGGCCGTGCGGACATAATCATAAAGCCGCGAATGAACCATGACAAATACAGGAACCTGCCGGGAATAGTGTTGGAATTAAAGCATTATTCCGCTACGGAGACGGAAAAGGACAATCCGGAAATTATAAAGGCGGAACTGGAAAAACAGGCCAACGAGGCATTGAAACAGATAGACACAAAAAACTACATATCTGATCTGATGTCTGACGGCTGCAAATCCGTAATAAAGTTCGGGGTAGCAGCAAGCGGAAAGCATGTGTGCGTAAAGATAAATTCAGGAGATTGATATGTCCGGTACGGAATCACAGAATTCATCAAAAAGGGAAGTGCTTTTAAAAACCGTCTCAACATGGGACAATGAAAAATTTGGCAGCCTGAATATACAAAAACCGGAGGCCACGGTCCTTAAAATAATCATAGAGCCGGGGGAGGCACTTCCGGCACACAGGCATGACCTTGTGAACATAGCTTACGTGGCAAAAGGAACGCTTACCGTAATTGCCGACGGCGGGCAGCAGATAACAATACGGCAGGGGCAGGTTCTTCCTGAACTTATAGGGAAATACCATTATGGCAGAAATGACGGAGCGGAGCCGGTTGAGCTGATAGTTTTCTATCTCGGCGAACAGGGCACGCCGCTTTCCGTTCCCAGGGAGTGATTTCATGAAACATTTTCTTATGGATAACGGTTCGGACAGTCTGCTGCTGTTCTTTTCAGGCTGGGGCTGCGATGAGCATGAGTTTGAACATCTGAAATCAGGCTCTGATGTGCTTATACTGTATGATTATAATAATTTAAGACTGGAATTTGATTTTTCCGGATACAGGGAAATAAACCTGCTGGCATTTTCCGCAGGGGTTTTCGCAGCTGCGGCTTCTGACATAAAAAACATATCCGGCAGAAAAACAGCGCTTAGCGGCAATCCATATCTGTTTGACGGACATTTCGGCCTTTCGCAGGAAATACAGGAAATGCTTTGCGGCATAAATGAAGAAAATGCGGCTGACTTCGCAAAAAACTATCTTGTTAAAACCGATGAGGAACTTGCGGCTTTCCACAACTCCGGCAGGACAATAGAAAGCTGCCGGGCGGAATTTGAAAGCCTTAAACGCCTTTATTCGGAAAGAAAAAACAGCATAAAGGACATTTTTGATTCCGCCCTTATCGGCGGGGACGACAGGATTTTCAATATTGAGGCGCAGAAGGAATTTTACGGCAGCCGCCTGCGCATTGTGCCAAACGCCAGGCACAGCATTTTCTTCAGAATCAAGAGCTTCGATGAAATTCTTGATATGGCCGCTGTGTAGGATTTATTTTCCCCATTCGAATGTTGCCCAGCGGTCATTCAGTTTGTAAAACAATATGGCAAACAGTTTTCCGCGTATGCTGTGTTTCTTCATTTCCTCATTGAAACTGTGCTCTTCTACAAGCCGTATTCCATCAGTGAGGTCTGCTATTTCCTGGCCGGAATCAGTGCCGGACATGAAATGCGCCTTAGTGCTTTTAACTGTATCGTGATGCTTCTCATTTCTCTGCATCAGTTTGCTGTTCTGCTCTGCAATAAGCACTCCGCCACCGGGAAAATTATTCTTAAGCACTTCAAGCAGCGTGCGTATCTGCTCAAGCGTAAGGTACATGAAAAGCCCTTCCGCTATAAATACAGGTTTTGATTTTCTTCCCTCAAGCGCTTTTTTTACTTCCTCTCACCATGCGTTTTCAAGCACATTCCCGGCAATCATTGTTACCCGGTCCCGTTCCGGGAATGCCTTTTTCCTGGCGGCTATGGAATCGGGGAGATCAAGATCGAACCAGCGGATTTTTCCATTGTCCACACGCGCGAAACGGTTATCAAAACCTGCGCCTATGTTTACAATTACGGTATCCGGTGCACTGCTGATTATTTCCTTAAGCTGCCGGTCCAGCATTATGGTTCTTGCCACAACGCCTTCATGCGAAAGAAATCTGTCATATTTCGCCGTGTCAATGTCCAGTGCCTTTATAATGTCAACAGCCATCTGGTCCTTGAACCGTGCGTCCGGCCTCATTGTCTCGCTTGCCTTTATGGCAAGCGGAATGAGGGCTGTTGTCTGAACATCACCAAGTTTCAATTCCATAATATTCTCCTTGTACTGCTTCTGCGGGAATATTCCCGTTCCTTCCGCCCTGGAGCGCCGTAAGGCACAGGCATTATTACTGCCCGGTTCCTGGCTTTTTACTTAAAAACTGCGCAGCACATGCGCGGCTGTCTTTCCGCAATATCAGTGGCCTTGTTACTATGAATTGTTCATATCTGCGGAAGAACTATGTTAGTTATAACTAACATTTTATATAATTTACAAGGCTTTTGCAAAATAATGTTTTATATATTTATTTACTGTGATTTATTTAAGGTTATCCCACCATGCTGGATTGATTTCATTTTTCTACGCTCTGCAGTAATTTTCATACTGTTTACGCAGATAAAATATATTAGCACAAACTAACAACAAGTATTGTCTTAAAGCGTGGCATTGTTTAAAATATAACTGAGGAAGGCAGTAAGAATGGGCAAAGAGCAGAACAAAAACATGATGGAATATGTAATGGAGCAGTTGTCCGGTCTGGATGGCGTGCGCAATATTCCCATGATGGGCGGATATGTGTTTTACTACAGGGACAGGGTATTCGGCGGTATTTATGAATCAGGCGAACTTCTGATTAAAATAACTGACGTAAGCCGGAAATATATGCCGGACAGCGTTCCCGCACTGCCTTATGAGGGCGCAGCAAGGGAAATGATGCCATGCACAATACTTGAGAACCGCGGAAAACTGCGTGAAATGCTCATGGAAATGTACAGCGGACTGCCTGAACCAGTAAAGAAAAAAAGAAAAGCCGGCAGAAAATAATTCCCTGATATTTTATTCACCGCATATTTTCTGCAGTTCCATATATATCTGAGCAAACGGCATACCAGTACGGCGGCATATTTCTGCCACGTCACGGTATTCAGGAGATATTTTCCGGAGATTTCCGCATACTGATTCCTTTGCAGAGAATCTGCCATAAGGGCTTTCAAACTGTATTATCCTGCGTGGCAGAACGCTGCGTTCCATTTTAACACGGCGTATGCCCGTTGTGCTTGTATGACGGAAGATTATTTCCTCCATCTGCCGTATTTTATCTTCGCTGCATATTACATTGAGAATGTATGCCGGGCGGTTCTTTTTCATGTAACAGGGCACATAATGCACATCAAGCGCACCATGCTGCATCAGCTCTTCCATGGCAAATCCCAGAGCCTCGCCGGGGCAGTCATCTATATTTGTCTCAAGCCGGAACACATATACGGAATTTTCATCTGAACCTGTGGCAGAGCCGGAGTCGGGCTGTTTTCCCCCTTCCGTGTGCTCCACGGTGTCTATTATCATAGCCCGCACGGTACTTGGAATGCCGTATGCCCTTTTTCCAGCCCCCGTCCCGGCCGATATTATCCTGAAAGCCGGGGGCATACAGAATTTAGTGCCAGTGGCTGCGGCAAATGCTGCACCTGTGGGTGTAGCCAATTCACCGCGCGTGTTTATTATCCGAAGCGGCAGGCCGTATTCCGCGGCTATGTTCACAACAGCCGGAACAGGAACAGGCAGAACACCATGCTGACAGCGCACAGTTCCTGTTCCCTCGCAGATACATGGGAAATATGTTTCCTTTATTCCGTATTTTGATACAAGATTGTCATAACACACGGAAAGTGCTATTACATCGGCAATGGAATCCAGGGCGCCGGCCTCGTGAAAATGAACCTGTTTTACTGGCACGCCATGCGCTGCTGACTCTGCCGCAGCAATTATATTGAAAATACGCCGGGCAAGGTGTCTGGCCCCGTCTGTCATCTGTGTTTTGTCTATTATCTCAAGAATTTCATCAATACCGCGGTGAGTGTGCGAATGAGCATGACCGCCTGAATGTTCCGGAACTTCTTCCTGATGTTCATGTGAATGTCCATGATTATGGGAATGTGTATGTCCGTGAGCGTGCCCGGTGTGAATGTGCGACTCCACATGGCTTATTATTTCCTTCATGTTGACGGAAAGTTCCTCTTCTTCCCCGTCTTCATCATTAGTATGAAAATGCGCTGAATGAATAAGCTCTCCGCTGTTATGCGTATGCGCTGAGTGATTATGAAATTCATTTTCCGGGCAGTATTCCCCGCTTTTCTCATGCCCATACAGATAAGCCATGTCATGATCATGCGAAGAGGATTCTTCATCAGTGATTACCGCAAAGTCACAGCAGTCTATGCCGTTTCTTGTCACACGGCTTATTTCTGTACTGAAACCCTTTACCGGCACGGAATCAAGAGCTACCGCGAGAACATTCCTATCCGCCCCCGCGTCTATCATCGCCGCTGCAGCCATATCGCCAGAAATTCCTCTGTAACATTCAAAGTAAATTGATTTCGCCATATTTTTCATTTAGCCTTTTCTGTATATACTGTCAGTCCTTATGCCATATTATGGCAGTACAGCCGTTTATAACCGGACAGTCTGCCCAGTCCGCTCTGTACTCTGCAAAATTCATGGCTGTGTGTTTCCTTTAAGCGCAAGCCTGTTTATCTGCGTGGCTATGTAGGCCGCGCCGTAGCCGTTGTCTATATTTACTACGGAAATTCCGTTGGCACAGGAATTTATCATTGTAAGCAGCGCAGATATTCCGCCAAAAGCAGCGCCGTAACCTACCGATGTAGGCACGGCTATTACAGGAACGCTTACAAGGCCGCCTATAACACTGGCCAGGGCGCCTTCCATTCCGGCTATGGCGATAATACAGTTTGCTTTCCTTAACTTATCCGTCTGCGCCAGAAGGCGGTGCACGCCGCTTACGCCCACATCATAAATGCGCACGGCCCTGCTGCCGAAAAATTCCGCTGTCTGTGCGGCCTCCTCCGCTACAGACAGGTCAGCCGTACCGGCAGTGCATACGGCTATATTCCCGGCAAGCCTGTTTTTTTTCGTTTTCGCTGACTGGCTTTCCACTTTTATTATCCGTGATACAGTATCGTATACAGCATCAGGCAGTATATTCCTTACGGCATTGTACTGCTCCGGGGAGGCTCTTGTTCCCATAACCTCACCGTTTTCATTGTAAAGCCTTAAAAAAATATCCTGCAGGAATCCGTCAGGTTTTCCCTGACAGAATACAACTTCAGCAAAACCGGTACGCTCCCTGCGTTCAAAATCCAGACTGGCAAACTGATATGGCCTGCCAGAGGATATATTTTTATCTTTTTCCTTATCTGTTCCGCACATGATTGTTTCCTGTAAAATATGAGGCCGTAGAATAAATAAAAAAGGCCGGCATACCTGAACATACAGACCACTTTTTAATTTACGTCCCGCAGGACTTCATTAAGGCTTCCTGTTCTGTAACCAGCTATATCCAATGACGTATATGAAAAGCCGGTTTTTTTAAATTGTGCATAAATTTCAGCCCGCTTTTCAAGAAGGAAAGGCATTTCAGATGGCATTATCTCAATCCTTGCCATCAGATAACCGGCACCGGAATGAACCCTGACACGCACACAGGACAACCCCAGGTCATGCAGAAAGGCCTCGCCACGTTCCGCCATTGCAAGTTTTTCCCTTGTTATTTTTTCATTATATGGAACACGTGACGCGAGACATGCGGCAGATGGTTTTTCCCATACCGTAAGCCCGGATTCATGCAGAAGCTGCCTTATTTCCACCTTGTGAAGCCCACAGTCCAGCAGAGGACTCCGCACACCAAGTTCCTTCAATGCTTTCATTCCGGGCCGGTAATCTGCTGTGTCGTCAGCATTGCTGCCGTCGCATACAATATGGATATTATTGTTGCGTGCAAAATCCAGAAAGGCTGAAAAAACAAGTTTCTTACATAAATAACAGCGTTCCGGAGTATTGTCTGCTATTTCCGGCATTGAAAGCGGATCGGTTTTTATTATTTCATGCCTTATGCCAAGATTCTTACAGAATGCTACAGCCTCCTTTATATCTGTGGCAGGCATAAAACAGGATTCTGCAGTTACGGCAACGGCGTTGCGGCCAAGTTCCTCATATGCGGTTTTAAGCAGCAGAGCTGAATCAGCGCCACCTGAAAAAGCTACTGCGGCACTGCCGTACGACCTTACAAGGCGGCGCAGTTCTGTTAATTTATACCGCAATGTGTTATTTTCTGCTGATTCTTCTGTATTGCCTTTTTCCATAATACGGCAAAGTACTTCCCGTAATTATTTCTTCAGGGATTTATAATTAACCGGAAATGTGAAGTATGTATTGGGATAAGGCTCGTTTTCAAGCGTGAAATGCCACCATTCTTCAGGCAGGGGCCTGAAGCCGTGTTTCATCATTGCCCTGCGGAGAATCATGCGGTTATTGTACTGCTCTTTTGTTATTTTCCTGTAATCCGGATGGCTTTTCTCACCGAAGAAATCAAATGTGCCCCCCATATCTGCTTCCTTTTCCGTGTTCATGTCAAACAGTGTAAGATCAACAGTACTGCCTCTGCTGTGGCCAGAACGTTCCGCAATATAGCCCAGAGGGAAAAGCCTGTCTTTTTCCAGATCCGGATAAAAGTATTTTTTCATTCTTACATCGCTGAAATCCTTTGCCCAGCGCATAAAATGTGAAACAGCCTTGTGCGGACGGTACGCATCATATATTTTAAGACGGTATCCCTGCTTTACAAGATCATCACTTGCGGCCCTGAGAGCGGTGGCTGCTTCTTTTGTGATGAAGGCTACAGGCTGTTCGTATCCGTCTATACGGTCACCGACAAAATTATATGTCGAATAGTATCTTATTTCAAGTATTGCATCAGGAACAGCCTCGCTTAACAGGACAAATCCGGAGGAATCGCCGGAAAACCTTATGCTGTCAGCAGAAGTCTGTGCAGAAGCTGTGCCTTCTGTTTTCGCAATGCCCGCACCGCAACTGCAGAAAATGAACGGCAGCAGCAGAAACATAAATATAAACGACTTTATTTTTGCTTTCATAAATCATTCCTCAATAAACAAAACCGGGCAGTATGCCGGTATACCATTATGTAAGTACCTGATGTCAATTATATAATTTTCAGGAACATTTCAGTTTTCATCATAAACACACTAACTGCCTGCCGTTATATGTAATATTTTTTTATAAAAAATGAAGCCGGACGGTGGTGAAGACACCGTCCGGCTTCATTCATGCGGGATATGAAAATACCTGACTGTTATGCCTGTTCAGCT
>CACZRG010000099.1 GCA_902783485.1 uncultured Elusimicrobium sp. | reverse complement strand
ACAGGACGGAAGCCTTGTTCATCCTGTTTCCGTAGAAAACCCAACCGGAACATACCGGGGTATTCTCGTAAAAAATGCCGGAAACCGCGACTGGGAAGCAGTGGCCGCTGATGACAGTGGTAATCTTATAATCTGCGATTCCGGCAATAATAAAAACCGGCGCAGGGATCTTGCGGTTTATGTTGTTCCTGAACCTGATCCGTATTCTGCTTATGAAACGCTCCCGGCTCAGAAAATAGAATTTTCATACATGGACCAGAAAAAATTTCCACCAGAGAAGAAGAATTTTGATTCAGAGGCCTGCTTCTGGAATAAAGGATATCTCTATCTGCTTACGAAGCATCGTTATGACACGGATACAAAACTTTACCGTTTTGAGAATCTTGACCCGTCCAGACCGCATGTGCTTAAAAAGGTGGAAAAGATAAATATAGGCGGAATGGTAACTGATGCCGCCGTAAGTCCTGACGGACGATATCTGGCCGTGCTTACATATTATGGCATAACACTGTTTGAAATTTCATATGGCAGGAATGGAAAGATAAAATATTTCAGAAAACCGGTAAAATATTCATTCAGCGCCGGACAGTGCGAGGGAATTGAATTTGAGAGCCCAGATAATATATCCGTAGCAAATGAGAAGGGACAGTTGTTCCGTATTCCGCTCAGGGATATTCTGAAAATATAATTCAGTATACTTTATTTTCCTGATTGTTCTTTTATCTGCGCGGGTTGTCTGCCGTTTGATGTTTCTTCCTGTTTCTGCTGCATACCGTTTTCTGTATTATCTGTAAGCACAGGATTCCGCGCGAAAGTCTGGAATCTCTCCGTTAATCTGGTAGCGCGGTCAACAGCTTTTATTATCTGTCTCAATCCGGCTATAACACGTGTATCATCTTTTGATGTTTCACTTAAAAGCGTTGCGTATCCGTTTATAACTGTAAGTACATTATTGAAATCATGGCCTATAGGCCGCATTTTCATGCTTACAATTTCCTTCGCTGCATTTATGGCCTTGTCCGTGGCTTCCGTATGTGCTTTGGTAAGATCCCTGCCGGCCACAACAACACTTGTTACATTGCCGTCAGCGCTGAGTACAGGTGAACATGAGAGACTTTCATAATGTTTTATGCCACGGAACACATATTCCCTTGTAAAGAATGCCTTCTTCTTTGTTTCAAAAATCTTATGTATTACCTTGCGGGGTGTAGCCTGTTTTGTAAGTCCCAGTTCTTTCCATGTCTTATTCTTCATTTCGGCAACGGTTTTGCCATAGTATGCGGCAGCGGCCTGGTTTATCATCAGAAAACGTCCTTCAGAATCTATTACATAAATGAAATCCTGCGATGTCTCAAAAATATGTTTCAGGATAAACTCCATGGAGGTTATTTTTTCTATATCCTGTTTTTTTGATGTGTAATCGCGGGTTATGATACCGGTTCCGCTGATGTTTCCATCTGCATCGTGTATTGGAACAATTCTTCTTTCCAGATAAAGCTGTCTGCCGTCTTCACCAGTGACATCTTCCATGAATGTAACCGGGGCCCCGGTTTTTATGGCCTGTTCAAGATATTTTCCGTGCATATAGGAAATATTCTGCTTGAAAATATATGATTTCTTTGCTGCGGTATCACCATGCTTTGTTTTCCTGGTATGATTGTCATAGGTCACGATATTTTCTGCGTTCAGTATCTGTACCTGATCCGGTAGTGAGGCAAGCAGGGAGGAAAGGGTTTCATTTGTTTTATGAAGTTCTTTTTCCAGCGCCAGTTTTTCACCTATGTCGCGGCTGGCGATAATGGCCACAGGCCTGTCATTGAAACGTGTCTTTGAGGAAAAAGACTCTACCTGTATTGCAGTTCCGCCAGTTCCCATGATAGTCTGTATTGTATGGGTTTTCTGCCTGACACGCAGCTCCTCAAGCCTGCGCCGCGCAGCCTGTTTTGAACTGTAGAGTTTTTCAAAAGGAGCTCCTGCTGATATGTCTTTTTCGCTTATGCCTGTAAGCGCGCACATGGCTTTATTTGCAAATACAATGCTGGCAGAATCCAGGTCAACCGCAAACAGAAAATCAGGACTGTTATTAAGCAGTGCAATGCGGAAGGCGGTATCTTCAAGATACTTCTTCTCTGCGGAAAGGTTTTCTATTATAACAAGCAGAACCATATCCCCGTGCTGGATATTCAGGTATGTCAGGGTGAGATTTACATCTGTTATCACATCTCCGGCACCAAGCAGCCTTGTTCTTTTCTTTAGGCTGAACCCGGCTTTGCTGCTTGCTTTTGCGCGGATTTTGTTTTTTTCAAGCAGTTCTGATATGCCCTGTCTGTCTTCTTCCGGGAAAAGCGGGATAATATCATGCCCTGCCAGTTCTGAAAGTGGAATACCGAAGAATCTGGCGGCATTATTGTTGGCACGCAGAATCGTGCATGTTTCTGGATTCGCTATAAAAATTGCCTGCGGGCTTTTTGAGAATATGGTCTTGTAGAAAAGATTTTTCTCATGCAGCTGTTTCTGCTTCTCGATGTCGCTGGTAATATCACGTATAATGGCGGAAATGGACAAGGGCATCCCTTCCACCTTGTTTACTGACATTCTGAGCTGTGTCAGAAGTTCACGCCCATCCTTGCTTATAATGCGGCATATATTTGTCGGGCTTAATCTGCCTGTTTTGAATGTAATGTTAAGTTTTGATGTAAGCTGCTCAAGATCCTCTTCCGGAACAAATTCCCTGAAATTGTGCCCTTCCACCTCGGATACTTTATATCCTAATTTCTGTACGGAGGGACTTATATAGGTTATATCACCTTTTTCATTAAGCACGAAAATCATGTCCCATGAGCCTTCAAGAATTGATGAATGCTCTGCCTGCTTCATGGCCATTCTGCTGGAATCTTTTTTTATTGCCGTAAGTGTTGAGTAAAGACGGGCCATGCGTGACAGTATATTGGGCAGTTCAAGAGAGTAGGAAAGGTCTGAATTTGTAGCTATGAGAAGTCCGTTCACATGACCTGCATAAATTACAGGAACCGCCGTATAGCGGTTTGTTTTGTCTGTTGAATGTTCAGGTCCGTCAGAAAGACTACAGGAGAGTTCTCCGGTATAAGGCCCTGCGCTGCTTTTTATCTGTGGCAGTATTCTTCTGGCCTCCTCTCTTAACTGTTCACCTGTCTGTTTGTCAGAGGAGGATATTGACTCGCTGATTATTCTGCCTTCATTGTCTGCTGTACATGCATATGCGGCATCGCATTTTGCCACTTTGACTGTTTCATCAAGCAGTGTCCTGGAACATAGTTCAAAAGGCAGGTCCTTGAAAGAGGCGAAAAATGTTTCAAGCTGTGCAACCGAGGCTGTGGATTCGTGAGCGGCTGCTATGCTTATGTCCTTGCGGCATCTGTCTATTCTGCCGGCTGTTATTTCAGCAGCTGAACGTATTACAAGCTCTTCATCCTTTGTGAATTTTCTGTCTTTTTCTGCCGGAAGTATGGCAATAAAGGCAGAATCATTGTTTATGTTAAGCGGAATTAAAAGTGCATTTTCATAAGAAACGCCATCACGGAATGCGGCTACAAGTTCCGCTCTTGTTTTATCGGAAATATTTTTATGAACATGTCTGTTTCCGGCGATTGTCTCTATATTGATAAGTATGCCTGTTCCTTCGCCCAGTACATCGTTTCTGCTTAGCAGCGCGGCCATTTCGTCAAAATATTCATAAAACCCGGTACTGGTGTTCAGTAGTGATAAAAGTTCAAAGATTGTTTTATGGCAGGGCTGTTTTTTCAGATTGTTTTTATTTCCGGCGGAAGCAGATTTTTTTCTGGTTGTTTCGTTCATATCCTTCATACTTCTCTGCATAGGTGTCATTAGGCTTTATTTGATACGCGGAATGTCATTAGTCTATTTTATATCCGTGCCCTGGCACTGCGATAATATTTTTGGAGTAGCTGCCTAATTTCTTGCGCAGGTTGGACATATGAACCTCAACCGTATGAAAATTGTTGTAGTCATCTGTATTGTATCCCCATACGCTTTCAAGAAGATCCTGCGCACTGAGAATTGCACCTCTGTTTTCCACAAGGGCGCTAAGCAGATCAAATTCCTTTGTTGTAAGTTTTACCGCATTTCCGGATATGGTAACTGTCCTGCTTTTTGTGTTTATCTCAAGATCAAGATGTGTAAGAATACTGCTTTTTTCGGAATAGGCACCGGTTATTTTTAATATAGCTTTTATTTTTGCTATCAGTACCTGATATGAGAAAGGCTTTGAAATATAGTCGTCTGCACCGAAATTATATCCCGAAACCATATCCATTTCGGAAATTTTCTTGCCGGACATTATTATGAGCGGTATTGAGGAAAGAACTTCCGATTCTTTTATTTTACGACAGAATGTAAGACCGTCCATTCTTGGCATATCCACGTCAGCGAGAATCAGATCCGGCCTTTTCTTTGCCGTGACACTTATGGCTGTGGCGCCGTTTGAGGCAGTAGATACTTCAAATCCGTGGCTTTCAAGATATTTTCTTAAAACAAGCACAAGGTCTTTGTCATCGTCTACTATTAATATTTTCACTGCCATAATAAGCTCCTGTGGAGACTATATATTTTTCTATAGTTATAATATAAAAAATATAGCACTAAATCAAAAACGGACCTGAATTCTGTAATTTTACAGTGCATAAAGCCTGATATTTGCTATAAAATTACTATGACATCGCTCCGTTTTATAAAAGGCATTGGCCCTAAAAAAGCCGGACTGTTTGGCAAATTAGGCATAAACAGCATTGAGGACCTCGCTTTTTATTATCCGCGCAAATGGATTGACAGAAGGCCTGATAAGGAAAGTAACACGCCACCATATGTTGTCAGGCAGGATGTTGTATGCGGGGAAGTAGTGGCAGCGAGGGAAACATATACAGCCGGTGGCCTTGTCCTGTTTAAAGTTGTGATAAAAAATGATCGTGGCGGAGAAGCGGAGGCTGTTTTCTTCAAGCGGCGTGCGCGTGGTTTTGACGTATTTGGTTCCATGCGGAAGGATTTCAGGCGTGGAAGCCGTGTGTGGATTGTGGGTGAAAGCGAAGAAAATATGTTCCTTACGAAAATACGCGCACAGGAATATTATCGTGATGATGATCCCACCGCAAAAAAATATCACACAGGCCGTATTGTTCCTGTTTACCCGCTTACCGGAGGTATTACAGCGAGGCTCATGCGTGAGACAGTAGCTGCAGGACTTCCGTTTTCCATTGAAGGTGCTGGTGACTTTCTCCCGGCACGTATACGTGAAAAGCGGGCGTTGTTCGATCGTGCCGAGGCTCTGCGCTGCATACATTTTCCTGAAAATTATTTTCAGCTGGCATCTGCCCGCAGGAGGCTTATTTACGAGGAACTGCTGCTTTTTGCTCTGGCATGCGCCATACGCCGCCGCCAGATAAGGGAAATACCTAAACATTTCAGCTATGAGATAAAAAGGCATCTGCTTACGCCTTTCCGGAGGAATCTCGGTTTTGAACTTACAGGCGGCCAGAAAAAAGCCATAAATGAGATTTTCGGAGATATGCGGTCCCCGGTGCCAATGGCCAGACTGCTTGAAGGCGACGTCGGTTCCGGAAAAACCGTTGTTGCGCTTTCTGCCATGCTGCTGGCGGCAGAGAATGGCGCACAGAGCGCATTCATAACACCCACGGAAATACTCGCTTCCCAGCATTATTTCACTTTTGAAAAATTCCTCAAAGGGCTTGAGGTACGTTTTGAACTTCTTACAGGCAGCACACCTGCGGCCAGAAGAAAAAAGATACTTGAGGGGCTTGCCTGTGGTGAAATAGATATAGTGATAGGTACTCACGCCATTCTAAGTGACGGTGTTAAATTCAGAAATCTCAGGCTGGCCGTGGTGGATGAACAGCACCGTTTTGGCGTAAGGCAGCGCGCCGCCATGCGCGACAAGGGAGAACTTGCCGATGTGCTTGTAATGACCGCAACACCTATACCGCGCAGCCTTTTCCTTGCCATGTATGGTGATCTGGATCTTTCCACCATAAAAGAGATGCCCGCTGGAAGAAAGCCTGTCAGTACGCTTGAAACAGATGAGGAAACAGCTTTTGAGGCAGTAAATGAGGAAATATCTGCCGGAAACCGTGTTTACATAGTCTACCCTGCCATAGAGGAAAGTGGAAACGCAGAGTTAAAGGCTGTTAAGACTGAATATGAAAAAATATGCCACCGTTTTCCTGGTTTTAAGGCAGAGCTGCTGCATGGCCGAATGAAAAGCGCCGACAAAAAAAGAACCATGGATAATTTTGCCATGGGCCGTACGCAGATACTTGTGGCCACGCAGGTTGTTGAGGTTGGTCTTGACGTGCCAGAAGCAACACTGATGGTTATAAACAATGCTGAACGCTTCGGCCTCGCAGCGCTTCATCAGCTCCGAGGCCGGGTTGGACGGGGGAACAGACCTTCACGCTGCCTGCTTGTCTGCGGCAACCGTACTCCGGAAGCTGCAGAGAGACTTGATGCGCTTGTGAACTGTTCCGGCGGTTTTGAACTGAGTGAGAAAGATATTTATCTGCGTGGAGCCGGGGATATTTTCACTGAAGAGCAGCACGGTGATATGGGATTCAGGCTTGCAGATCTTTCCCGTGACGGAAACATATTGCGGCAGGCAATAGATGACAAGGATGGAATTCTGTCCATAGATCCGGACCTTTCTGCGCCGGAAAATGCCGGAGTGCGCAAAAAACTTATAGAGCAGTATGCCGGAAAATGGAATCTTATAGATCTGTCATGATTGTTCTTTATTTGCAAACACTCCTTTAAAACAGTTATAATGTTATATACGCTGTGATGGTAGGTGTAGCTCAGCGGTTAGAGCGTCCGGCTGTGACCCGGAAGGTCGAGGGTTCGAACCCCTTCACCTACCCCAGCAGTAAACATGGCAGATTTATAATCAGCCGGTTGTGAATATTCCCACTGAAATCCTATATTAAAATTAAACCTGATTTATCAGTAACATCGGCAGAACAGTATTATCAGTGTACTGCTGAAGTTAATAATCAACGATGTGACGCTTTAAATGATTAAGCGAAGAGTTTCATAAAAACATTGATTGTTTTTATACGGAAAACTTTTCGTTCTATCTGTTACGTAGACAATGCTGCTTTAAATTGTTCTTTAACATAACCGTTCTAAATCTTGGCTTAATAGGCAAAATAGTTGGTGACATTAGATTTTTATCTGCCCAAAAATAAACGCTCCTATGTGAACTCTTATTTTAGTCTTTATCTGCCTGAAATATACCTCACAGCTGTTTGTCGTGCTTTCTATTTCCAGTTCCGGATGCTCACGCCATGTGAACAGAACAGGCATATTCCTGTCTATGCTCCTGAATGCCCTGCGTAGCCTTCTGTGTTTGAATTGCCAATTCTCATTTCTTTCTTTCAGAAAAGCTTCATAACGCTGTTTTAGTGCCTTAAATTCTGATTCAAAACACGTTCTGTTTGTTATTCCCAAAAGTGCTGGCCAGAGCCTTTAATTCCCTGCCGCATTCTGTCTTTGGACTGCCTGTCAGATACCGTGTTATTGCTACTTTCTGGTGAAATATGCAGTGCTGCAATGGAACATTTGGATAACGCCATTTAAGATACTCCTTAACTCCTTTCCTGCCGTCTACGGTAAAGCTCCTGAACACATATCCCATGCGTTCAGGTTCGTCAAGAACAATCCCTATATTCTCTATCGTTTCAGGACATTCCCTGAAATATATTGTTTTGCTTTCTGCCCTGAATACGATATAGCACAGCGAACGTCCGAAATAAACTCCGTCAAACACTAAATTTATATGATTGTCTGAGTTTTTTTGGAAAACTTTTTGTACAGTCAGTTTGTCAAATTGTCTGCGTATGGTAGAGATGTCCTTGCCAGACATTTGGGACAAAACATGCAGTTTTAATTCATCAAAACAATATGCTGTGAAAGCATCCTCCGCCCAAAATACGCTTAAGTGAAAAACCTTTCCGCAGGCTTTGCATCTGTATCGTTTTTTACCACTTTGTCTGCCCCATTTTATAAGGTCAGTGCAGCCACAATTCCTGCAATATTTTTAATCATTTTTACTCCAAAAATAATATTAAATCATTTTCTCGTCGTCTATACCAACTATTTTGCACATTAAGCCTGTTTTTATCATTTGAATCCTATTTAGCAAAAATGAAAATATTGCAAAATTGCTAAACAGAAGTTATAATTTAAATATGAGGCTTATAGAAAGAACGCATTATCTGTCAAAACTTATGCGCGCGAAAGGCACTCCGGATATAAAGATAATAACCGGAATACGCCGTTGCGGAAAATCCAAACTTATGGAGGCATTTATTTCCCTGCTTAAAAAACAGGACAGCAAAGCCAACATAATTCACATAAATTTTAATTTTCTTGAATACGAGAAAATTGCGGAATATCATGCCATTCATGAGTATGCTGAATCACATCACAGGCCTGATAATAACAACTATCTGCTTATTGACGAAGTGCAGATGTGTCCTTTTTTTGAAAAAGCCATAAACAGCCTTCATGCCAGCGGAAAATATGATATTTATCTCACCGGTTCAAATGCCTTTCTTATGGGCAGCGACCTTGCTACGCTGTTCACCGGACGCACTTTTTCCATAGAGGTTTTTCCTTTTTCTTTTGCTGAATATTTGCAGTATTTTCAGCGGAATGATATATATGATGCTTTTTCCTCCTATATGAAAGAGGGAGGAATGCCAGGTTCTTATCTTTATTCTACGCCTGAGGAAAAATATGGGTATATAAGCGGCGAGGTTTTTGATTCCCTTATAGTCAGGGATATTCTACATAAGCATAAGATAAGAAAGCAGGATATTCTTTACAGGCTGACTGATTATCTTATGGATAACGCAGGATCTCTTGTTTCGTCAAGAAAAATAGCAGATACGCTTGTTTCGCAAAAATCAAAGACAAACGGAAACACCATAGGGGCATATATAGATTATCTTTGTAGGGCATACGCTTTTTACAAAGTCCGTCGTTATGACATAAAAGGAAAGAAATATTTAAGCTCGGAAGACAAATATTATCTTGCTGACCATTCATTTAAATATGCCAGGCTTGGCACAAGAAATATGGATTATGGTCATATAATTGAGAATATCGCCGCTATGGAGCTTTTAAGACGTGGATATGAAATATATGCCGGCATTCTTTACAAAAAAGAAATAGATTTTGTCGCAATCAAAAGAGACGAGAAAATATATGTTCAGGTTTCCGATGACATTTCCCGCCCGGAAACTTTTGCGAGGGAAACAGCCCCTCTGCTTGCAGTGCGTGATGCCTACCCAAAAATAATACTCGCCCGCACAAGAAATGAGGCATATCAATACGAGGGAATCAAAATATACGACATATCCGCCTGGGCAGGAAATAGAATTAGTGAAACGCAGATAAAGTAGACTTTATCAGCGTTTCACTAGTAAATACGGCCTCAAACTGCTGTCCCATTCGTTTATCAGCATATCTAATGTGTAAGATGCATTCGCCGGACTTGTTGATAGTAGCTTTACGTCGGGAATTTTTACGGAGCTGGCAATATATCTGTTATAGAAACGCCGTGCGGTAGTTCCTGTTTATTGTCAGTTGTTGCCGTCTTTCCCACCGTATATTTCAAGCAGTTTTCTGCAGCCTTCCAGAAGGTCGCACCATGTGGCCTCGAAATCACCGGTATACCATGGGTCCGCCACCTCACGCCTGGAACCTGTATATTCCATGAGCATATGTATTTTCCCTTCCGGGTCGCCACCGCATATGCGCCGCATATCGCAAATATTTTCGTTATCCATGCCAATAAGCAGGTCAAAACGGCTGTAATCTGCGCGGGTCATAAGCCGCGCCGAGTGTCCTTCGGCATTTATTCCATGTTCATTAAGTTTGCGGCGCGCCGGGGGATAAATGCCGTTTCCTGTTTCCTCGGAAGTAGCGGCAGCTGATTCAATATAAAAACTTTCCTCAAGCCTGGCTTCCCGCACCATATGTTTCATAATCCTTTCAGCCATTGGGCTTCTGCATATGTTGCCATGGCATACAAACAGAATTCCGGTCTTCTTCATAAAAATATTATAATAAAATATCAGAGAATGCCTGGGAAATACCCGTGGCATATTGCGATATTTATGTTAAAGAGACTTTGTTTTTTTCTGATAGCAGCCCTGCTGTTATTCATGGCTGTGAACAGTTTTATGACCAGAGGGGAATTATACTGTACTTATCAGCCTCTGGCTGATTCATATTACTGTGGGCTTAAGGAAAAAGGTCTTATTGGCGGAAGGTCAAAATCCTACTCAGGACATCACGCTGCCATTGTCAGGGAGACATACCGTGCCAATGGCAGGTACAGAACCAGGGATGTGCTTGCGCTTGTTGATGAAGAAAACAATATAACCAGTAAATTTCCGGATAATTATATCGCACTTAACAGTAATACTACGGTTAATGACATTCTGCTTAACCGTTATTTTGACAATAAGCATGATTTTCTGCTGCGAGTTAAAAAATCATTGAAAACAGCGCTTATTTTTGCAGTGTTTGCTTTCTGGTTTCTGCTGGCAATGCTGGAGGATATGGGAGTGTGGGGGAAAAAGCCTGCTGCCATTACTCCGCAAAATCTGAACAAACCACGGTTCTGATTGATTATCAGATACTGAAATGAGTATGAATAAAAGAAAAAAAGAACCCCGGCAGATTGCGGAAGGGAAGAAAAACAAAGAAAAAAACGTGTTTGAGCAGGCGGTGCTTCTACTGGACAGCGGAAAGGAACAGGAAGCAGCAGAAATGCTTAAAAAAGCGGCAGCAGCCGGGTATGCCAATGCCTGTTCTGCTCTGGGCTGTATGTATCTTTTTGGTCATGGAATGACGGCTGATCCCAAAAAGGCCGCTGTTTATTTCCGCCGTGGCGAAAAACTCCTTGACCCTGTCTGCGCATACTGGCTTGGCACTATGCACCTGCTTGGCCGTGGCGTGGCAAAGAACGAGTTAAAGGCTGTGGGTTATCTGAAAGGAGCTGCTGAAGCCGGATATCCGCCTGCTGCGGGAGTGCTTGCGGAATTATATTATTACGGCGAACATGTAAAGCGTGATTATAAACAGGCCTGCAGGTGGGCCATGCGCGGAGCTTCTGAGAAACAGGTTCAGGCACTTAATATTCTCGGGCATCTGAATCTTGAGGGAAAAGCATGTGCAAAGAATGAAAAAGAGGCTTTTTCTTTTTTTGCCATGGCTGCAGAGGAAGGCGATATTGATTCCATAGTAAACCTCGCAAGAATGTGCCGCGAGGGCAAAGGCTGTGAAAAAAATGCGCTAAGCGCTATGGATTTTTATAAAAAGGCCGGAGATCTTGGCGAGTATGGGTCATATAACCAGATAGGGCTTATGTACTGTGATGGGGAAGGGGTTGAGGCGGACAATAAGGAAGCCGCGGTATGGTTTAAAAAAGCGGCAGATCATGGATATGCTGCTGCGCAGTGCAATCTCGCGGACCTGTACTATGAGGGGCGCGGAGTGTGGTTCAATGACGGTAAAGCCAGGAAACTTTATACGCTTGCCGCCTTGCAGGGATATGTTCCCGCCATGACAAGTCTTGCCCATATGCTGTATGAAGGCGAGGGCGGGGAAAAAGATCTTAAAAACAGCTTTATGTGGAATGAAAGAGCAGCGGAGCTGGGAGAGACCCAGGCCATGAATGCGCTTGCAGGAATGTATCTTGCCGGAGAAGGCACGGAGAAAAATCCTGAAAAGGCAGTGGAATATTACCGGCGTGCGGCGGAACTTGGCGATGTGTATGCACAGAACGCTCTTGGGGTGCGGTATTCAGAGGGAGAGGGAGTTGAAAAAGACGATAATACGGCTCTGAAATGGTTCCGGATGGCGGCAGAAAGGGATTATCCTCCCGCATTGTATTCACTGGCCGTCATGTATTATGATGGCTGCGTCGTGCATAAGGATATGAATAAGGCGCTTGAGCTGCTTCGCAGGGCTGTTGCACTGGGGGATCCTGAGGCTGAAAAATTTCTTAAGGAAATATACGATGAGGAAGGCATTGACGGAAAGGACTTTCCCGGTGGAGGCAGACTGTAGATTCTGTCCCCCATATCTGTGGCAGGGTTATGTTATGCTTTCTCAGAGGTGTCTATGAAAAAAACAGGTTGTAAGGTTACTAATTATATTATGATTGCATCGGCTGTCATGTGTTCATTGTTTTCCGCCGCCTGTGGCGGACAGGAACAAAAGAAGGCCGGAAAGATATTTGACGATGAAAAGGTTATAAGCATTCTTAAGGGAACAGCGAAACTTCCTGAAGAGAAAAAATGCGGGGATTGCGAGAAGGAATACAAAACTGTGGGGCCGCTTATCTACTCCGGAAAATGTGACGAGGCCATGGATCTGCTGAAGAAGCTGGACAGAAAAGAATATTTTATTGCCTCTGAGACTATCGCCAGAATGTACGAAGTTGGAACCTGTGCGCCGAGGAATATGAACAAGGCTTTTGAATGGTATATGAAATCTGCGGAGCAGGGCAGCCTTGCAGCGCGGTATAATGTGGCGCTTATGTATATGAACGGGGATGGCGTAGAGCAGAACCCTACACTGGCTGCAGAACATTTTGCTTATGCCACGAGAGGCGGAATTATCCAGGCCAAGAGAATACTGGGTATTATGTTTCTTGAAGGCCGTGGCGTAAATGTAAATCCTGAAATTTCCTTTGAGCTTTTTGAGAGCGCATACAAAGACGGTGACACCGAGGCGGCTGTACTTCTTGCCAGTCTTTATTCATCCGGCAGAGGGGTTGGGCAGGATAAGAAGAAAGCGGTTGGGATTCTCTCAAAGGCAGCGGCTAAAGGCAACACCACTGCAAGGAGCAGTCTGGCAATAGCGTATTATACCGGTGATGGTGTGAAACAGGATTACAAACGTGCTTTTGAATGGGCTGTTCAGGCTGCCGCCAAAGGCGATATTGCAGCGCAGAATCTTATGGCCGGGATGTATCTGCGTGGCGAGGGAACAAAGAAAAATACAGCTAAGGCGGAAGAATGGAAGAAACGCGCTGCAGCATCCGGTAATCCGCAGATTCAGTTTGAATTAGGCGAATGGTATTATTCCGGAAAGGAACTTAAACAGGATTACAGAAAATCACTTGAACTGTTTGAAAAAGCCGGGAAAGCCGGATACGCTCCGGCCCTGTACAATGCCGGTGTGCAGTATGAACGTGGCGACGGGGTAAAGGCAGATAAGAACATGGCTGTGTTCTATTACCAGCGTGCTGCAGCCAATGGACTGAAGGCGGCCGAAGATGCACTTAAGCGTATAGGCGCTACAGCACCTGAAGCCGGAGATAAAACGGAGAAAAAGACAAAATAGGGGGGCGACTGATTTCAGCCGGGAGTTCCCAATGGAACTGATAAAAAGAGGCGGTTTTTAAGCCGCCTCTTTTTATGTGTGTCAGTATTCTGCCAGGATTTCTGTTTACAGATTGCCGTATTCGCGGCTATAGCGTAGCATCTGCTCCGCATAGCCTTCTGTATAATTAACGGTTACATCTGTTATTTTTCCATTTTCGTCCTTGACCAGCCTGTAAACCGGGTTCACAAAACCTTTGTACGGCGCAATATTTAACTTCGCATTTCTCGCGAGTATTTCCTTGTGTATTTCCGGATCTACCTTTACAGCATATTTCTCAATAAGGTTTCTGGCTGTTTCAAAATCTCCTGTGGATTTTATACGCTGTATTTCCCTTAGCAGTTCTCCGAACAGACGGCGCAGTTCCACATAGTCATTTATTTTTACGAAAGTCTTTCCGCTCTTCTTTACTAATTCCACGGCTTTTGTGTCTTTTGCCTTTTCAAGCACCCACCTGGCTATAAGCTGCCTGTTGAGCATGTGTGCTTCTTCTATATTATTGCCCGGCTCTATTCTTACAAGCTGCGTAAGCAGGCCATTCATCATATAGGAATAATATTCGGCTTTGTAGGCTTCTGGTGAAGGCAGCAGGCCGATCTCCGTCATTTTTGGGTCTGCTATGAAATACAGACCGAACAGGTCTGCCCTGGCTTCTTCTATTGAAGAGCTGTATGCTTTAAGTGCTTTTTCATGCACCCCGGGCATAAGCTTGCCGGAGCCGTGGCCCAGGCATTCATGCAGGTCGGTGTGTATGTCACCGGTGAGGTCGCCATATTTGTTTATAAGCTTAAGTTCTGTGCTGCCTATTACAAATTCTTCATTGAAACCATTGCCACGCGCTGCCTTATTGTAGGCGTCTGTAATATTGCCGAGGGTTACGGATTTTGAGCCGTATTCTTTTCGTATCCAGTTGGCGTTGGGCAGATTTATTCCTATGGCTGTGGACGGATAAAGGTCTCCGGCAAGAATGGCGGCTGTTATGACTTTGGCGGAAACTCCCTGTACTTTTTCTTTTTTGAATATTTTGTCTGTCGGGGAATTTTCTTCAAACCACTGCGCATTTTCGCTTATAAGCTGTGTGCGGCGGGTGGCTTCGAGGTCTTTGAAATTGACAAGGCTTTCCCAGCTTGCCTTAATGCCTAAAGGGTCCCCGTATGTCTCCGTGAACCCGTTTACAAAATCCACACGGGAATCAAGGTCTTTTACCCAGAGTATGGCATACTCGTCGAAAGCCTTCAGATCTCCTGTTTTGTAATATTCTATAAGTTTTTTTATAACTGCTTTCTGTGCGTCGTTTTCCGCGACTTCAAGTGCTTTTTCAAGCCAGCTGTTTATTTTTTCTATTGCGGCAGAGTATTTTCCACCTTCACGGTACACTTCCTCGATAATTTTTCCGTCTTTTTTTACCAGCCGGCTGTTTAAACCGTATGAAAGAGGCCTTGTATCTCCGGCCTTGTGCATTCTGTTATAAAATGTCTCTGCCTCCTTCTGTGTTACGCCGTCATAATAGTTTCCGGCTGAAGTAAGTACCAGATCATCTCCATCTTTTTTGTTTACCTTTTTTGGCATTATTGCAGGATCGAACATTACTGGAATTATTTCATCTGTAAGCTGTTCTGTTGTCTGGCCTTTCCTGAGCGGAAGTTTTTCCGCAGGTACTGCATTTGCCGCCTCCCTGAAGAATTTTTCACTAAATTCCGGAAGAAATTTATCTTCGGCGTAATGATGATGTATTCCGCTTGAGAACCAGACACGTTTAAGATAGGTTTCAAGTGCCTTGAAATCCTTTGAACTTCGGTCTCCTTTATATTCAGTATAAATGGCTTCAAGTGTTTTGCGTATTGTCAGATTGTGTTTCCCGTTCTGATCGAAGAGAATATCACGGCCTTCAAGTGCGGCTTCAGCAAGGTAATAAACCAGCATTTTCTGCTGAAGGCTTAATTCCTCAAATCCGGGTACTTTGTAGCGGAGAATCTGAAGATCTGCGAATCTTTCCACATTGTAGAATTCAGACTGACTGTTTTTTGCGCAGCCACAGGCAAGACAGAAAGACAGCGCAGTGATGAATATTTTTTTTACCATCATATGTTCCTTAAAGTATGTCGTTGTTTTTATATTCTACAGTCCGGGCGGAACTGTATTATATGATTATATCTTTTCTTGACAATCTGATTAAATATGGTATGATATGTATGTATATCGGCAGAAAAATTCTGTTTTAAAGGAGACTTTGATGAAAAAGATTTTTTCAATACTCGCGCTTATGGCGTTTGTTTCACCCTCTTTCGCCGAAGAATATATGGATTTTGACAGAGGAGTCAATCTGGAACTTTACAAGGAGAGCATGGAGTCCCGGCCTCTTCCGCCACCTCCGCCGACAGGATTTGTGACAGCCCGTTTTACAACTGACTGCCACACTTTCAGGCTGTCGCCTTCCAATTCTTCCATAACTACAAATGTATACCGTCTTACCAGCCATGAATTTCTGAATGAGTGTCATTATGTTTATGTGCCGGATCCGCACCCGCCGCATCCGGGGCATGGCCCCCAGCCGGGTCACGGACCACATCCGGGTCATGGACCCCAGCCGGGTCACGGACCCCAGCCGGGCCACGGACCCCAGCCGGGCCACGGTCCCCAGCCCGGTCACGGCCCCCAGCCTGGTCATGGTCCCAAACCAGGACACCACAAATCTGCCGCTGTGGAAATGCAGGACACAAAAGGCCAGCAGCTTGTATGCCGCGCAAGACCTGGCAGAACTTTTTATCACAATGTAAGACTTAATGTGAACCGCCGTGATCTGTATCCATGGGAGAGTGAGGAGTTTACTGTATGCGCAGAGCAGGACAGGGTATGGATGTCACGCCAGGATTCCCCTTACCGCTATAATGTGTATACACCTAATGCTTCCTATGGTACCGAAACTTTTGAATTGAAACCTCAGTACAGAAATCCAACTGATCCCGATGCTGATGGGGTCAATGTAACGGAATTCCGTTATGACGCTCCTTATTTCACTATGCGTCTTAGTGACCGCTGGTCTTATGAGTACAACGGTGAAAGACTGCGTGTAAGAGTGGAGCTTTTCAAGGATAAATTCCTGTCTGACAAGAGCCTCGGTGTTAAATATTATGAGTTTGATACCGCTTCCGATTATGAGATACGCTTTACCCGTGATGAATTCAACGGGAACGACAAGAGCGTGAGCGCAGAAGAAGCGAATGAGCCGGAAACCCGCGCAAATAAAAAGTATTATGTAAAATGGGCTTTCCAGCGCCTCGGCAGAGTATCAACAGACAGATTCGTGAAAAAAGACCGCACGGACAAGATAGAAGCGGAATAACATAAATCCGCGGACATTAAAAAAAGGGACGCTTCCCATATGGGACGTCCCTTTTTTTTGCGTGTGCAATAAAAGTATAATTTATATACAGGAGTTATTATGTTTCCTAAACTTGCTTCGGTTCTATTTTCCGGCTTTATAATGTTTTTCTTTGCTTCGGGAGTTTTTGCCCAGGCGCGTCCAGACTCTACGGCTGTAAAAAAAGTTGATGTGCTTTTTTTTACATCGCCTTACTGTGGCCACTGCCAGAAAATGAAAAGGGAGTTTCTGCAGCGTTTCATCAGGCGTCATAAAGATGAAATAACTGTACATGATTTTGATACAACAACTGCTGATGGCAGTATAGCGTATGCCGAAACTGCAAAACTTTACGGACAGAAGGATGATGGTGTCCCGGCTGTATTTATAGGAGACTCTTTCCTTATCGGCTATCCCGATGATATAGGAAGCAAGGCTGATGAGGCCGTTAATAAAGCACTTGAGAATGGTGAAGTTACCAGAATGGGGGCGGTAAGGAAAATTTCCTCTTATAAGAATCTGCCTGATTTTATGAAATTCGTTCCGCAGAACAATGCGCCACAGATAGCGGAAGGTGCCGTTGTTCCGGCTTCCATACAGGCCCCACAGGAAAACACTGTAAAAGATGATAACGGTTCTGTTGAAAAAAATGAGTCTGAACAGAAACCTTCGGATGACGGGGTGCACGGAGCCTCATTCACACTTTCGGGAAATGCCGGTGATTCCGGTACGGCCGGGGCTTCACAGAGCAGGGATTATTACCGCTCTAAATTCAGTGAGATAACATTATGGGCAATAATAAGCGCCGGGCTCGCAGATGGCATAAACCCTTGCGCCTTTGCCGTAATAATTTTCTTTGTATCATTCCTTGCTGTTTATAAATATAACCGCAGGGAGATAATAGCCGTAGGCGGTGCTTACTGCTTTGCCGTTTTTCTTACTTATCTGCTTTTAGGTCTTGGTCTGTTCCGTTTTCTTTACGCCTTTCAGGGTTTTCAGGCCGTAATGCTGGCTTTCAAGTATCTTACTATTGCCCTTTGTGCTGTTTTCTTCCTTCTTACGCTGTATGATTTCATAATATATCAGAAGACTAAGAATGCTGACAGGGTTCTTCTGCAGCTTTCCAGAAAAAACAAGGAAAGAATACACAAGGTAACGCGTTTTTTCATGCGGGACAAGGAAAAGAGCCTGTTCAGGCTTACCTGCGCGGCATTTGTTTCCGGCATAATAATTTCTCTTGTGGAAGCAGTGTGCACCGGGCAGGTATATCTTCCCACAATAGCCCTTATACTTAAAGATACCGGCAGCGGTTATTTCTGGCGTGCGGCTGAATATCTGCTTATTTACAATCTGATGTTCATAGTTCCGCTTGTTGCGGTACTGGCTCTGACTATTGCGGGATATGAAGCCAAAGGCTTCAATGCCTTCCTTAAGAAATACCTGGGGCTTACAAAGGCTTTGCTTTGCCTTGTTTTTCTTGTACTTCTTATTCTGCTTCTTAAAGGAATTTAAAAAAGGAAAAACATTTGTCCGACAGAAAAATATGCCTGCTTCCTGTCTTTTTCTGTTTCCTGCTTTACTGCCGGACCCTGTCTTTTGACCTTTCCTGGCTTGATGATTATTATCTGCTTATAGAAGCAAAACCTTTCCTTTCTGATATAAGGAATTTCTTCGCACTGTTTTTTACTGATGTGTTTATAACCGCGCCTGTCGGTTTTTACCGGCCTGTACTGAATATGAGTTTTATGGCCGATACGCTGCTGAATGGCGGAAGCTGGTTTTTTACGCACCTTTCCAATATTCTATGCTGCGCAGGTTCGGTATGCCTGCTTTTTGCATTGCTTAGAAAACTTGAGACCGGAGCTTTTACTGCCTGTATTCTGGCCCTGCTGTTTGCCGCACATCCGGCAGCAGCATCGGCTGTGTCATGGGTGCCCGGACGTAATGACCCGCTTCTGGCACTGTTTGTACTTTCCTCCTTCATTTTTTTTGAGGATTACCGCAGAACCGGTGAACTGAAATCCCTTTTTAAATACTCTCTGCTGTTTGCTGCGGCAATGTTTACCAAGGAATCTGCCGTGATGCTGCCTGTTCTGTGTTTTTTATGGCTTTTTATAAAAGGACGTGATAATTCAAGGACTGATCTGAATTTTATCATTTTCTTTTCGGCGGTTCCGTTTCTGGCATGGGCAGGGCTCAGGGCACTTTCCTCCACAGGCGGAACATCGGTTTCCATAGCGGCTACTTTTAAAAATATCCTTTATCTTCCACTTATTCTTGGAAGAAATATTTTCCCGTTTGACCCGGTGCTTTTTTCACCATATTCACTGCTGGGGCATAGTTTTGTTTACGCTTTGGCTGCCGCCGCTTACATATTCCTTGTGATAAAAATGTTTGCTGTGGCGCATAGGGATAAAGATAAGCCGGCAATGAACCGGCTGTTTCTCGGGTTGGCATGGTTCATGCTTTTTATGCTTCCAACGTTTGCTGCCGGAGATGGAATAGTTTCCGGTACACTTTTCTTTGAGCACCGTTCATTTGTCCCGTTTATTGGTATTATAATAACCCTGACGGCTTTCAGGATTCCGGCCGCCAGGCTTGCTTTTGTAAGAACGGCATTATCTGTATTTGTTGTTTTTCTGTCATGTGTCTCATTCTGTGTAAGCAGTTATTATGAGAACAGAAATATTTTCTGGCAGGAGGCGGTTAAGGATTCACCTGAGGATTTTTCCAATTTTGTGCGTGCCGGAATGTTCGAGGAACAGAGACAGCTGTATGGAATGGCAGAGTACTATTACCGGAAGGCGCTGGAACTCAATCCGGAGCAGCCTCTTCTGCACGCATCGCTTGCAGGTATAGCCCGCAGAAAAGGCGATTTGAATAAGGCTGAAAAGGAAATGCTTGCGGAACTTAAGATTAATCCCGGGTATGAACCCGGAATAAGATGGCTTGAAATGCTGGAAAAGGAATCAGCAGAGGTTTCAAATGAGAATTCTTGTGACGAATGATGATGGTTTTTTCGCAGAGGGAATCAAGGCGCTTGCACTTGCACTTAGGCAGACAGGTGAGGTTATTGTGGTGGCACCTTCGGCACAGTGCAGTGCAGTGAGCCATATGATTAATATATATGATTCCATGCGTGTTAAAAAGATTGATTATCCGTGTGGAATAGAGGCATACTCTGTCTCAGGCAGTCCGGCGGACTGCTGCAGGCTGGCGGTTTCCACACTGCTGAAGGACAATCCGCCTGATATTGTATTTTCTGGCATAAATCCGGGAAATAATGCCGGAATAAACGCACTTTATTCCGGCACGGTCGCTGCTGCTGCGGAAGCTGTTTTAAGAGGTATCCCTGCGGTGGCTGTTTCGCTTGACGCGGTTAAAAACACGGATTTCAGCGTTGCGGCTGATTTCGCCGTAAAATTTGCACAGGCTGTTAAGGACAGGCCTCTTAAACGTGGTGTTCTCGCAAATATAAATGTACCGGCTGTTCCGGCAGCAGATATAAAAGGTGTCAGAATAACGGAAATGAGTATGTACCGGTATAATGAATGGTATGCTTCGCACACAGATTATCATGGACGCAGTCACTACTGGCTTGAGGGGGAATACAGGGCAGTATCCGACGGCAGACCGGAAAGTGATATGACAGCCATATCGGAAGGATATATTTCCATAACTCCACTGCATTTTGATCTTACCTGCAGGCCGGCCATCAGTGATTTTTCCGGGTACAGGTTCTGACAGGGAGTGACAGGGCTGAATATATGGCTGTGAATGCTGATGATGTGCTGCAGACAGACTCCGGTTTTGTTCTGTCGGACCGGATGATATGTCTTTTGCTTGTCTGTCTGTGCTTTGTCCTTTACAGGCATACGCTTTATTACGGCATTACATGGCTGGATGATTACTATCTTCTTGTTCAGCCGGCCCGATTTCTTGCCGACCCGCTTAATTTTTTTCAGCTGTTTACAAAAGGCGTGCTTATAAATAATTCTGGTAATATGTACAGGCCGCTGCTTAATGCTACCTTTATGGCTGATGTAAGACTTAACGGGACCGGATTTGTTTTCAGCCATTTTATAAATATTGTTTTTCATGCGTTGGGCGTATGCCTGATATTTCATTTCCTGCGGCTTTTTTCAGTTAAGAAATATACAGCCGCTGCGCTGGCATGTATATTTGCAACGCATCCTGCCGCCGCAGTGGCCGTATCATGGATACCTGGCCGGAATGATACGCTTCTGGCGGCATTTGTATTTCCGGCTTTTATTTTCTTTGAAAAGTACCGTAACGGCGGAGGTCTTAAAAATCTTCTGCTTTACTCTTTTTTCTTTATGCTGGCGCTGTTTTCAAAGGAATCATCTGTCCTGTTTCCTTTTTTATGTCTTCTCTGGCTGTTTATGAACGGCGGAAATGCGGAAAAGAAAAAAATACTGATGTTTATGATTTTTTCCATCATGCCGGTAATATTATGGGCCGTTCTGCGTGCTTTGTCTGATACCGTAATTGTAAGGCCGGAAATAGCGGCAACATTGTCGAACATGCTGTATCTGCCTGCCCTGGCCGGGCGTGCCCTGTTCCCGGCGGAGCCAGTGCTTTCTGCTACATACGTACATCTGCCACATATAATGTTTTATTCACTTTTGGGACTGATGTTTCCGGTGGCAGTATACTTTCTGCTTCCACCACAGAAAAAAGAATGTCTGAAAAAATATATTTTTGGCATATGCTGGTTTCTGGTGTTTCTTGCTCCAACAATGGCCGCCGGACAGGGTATAAGTTTCGGTGGAAGTTATTTTGATCACAGGCTTTATGTTCCACTGGCCGGAATGCTTCTTATGGCTGCGCAGGCGGTACTGCCGTTTAAATCTCGTTTTACCGGTATAGTGATAGCCCTGGTTTTTGCAGTCTTTTCCGCTTCGGTGTCATTCTGTCACAGTACATTTTATGAAAACAGGGAAATTTTCTGGGGCAGGCTTGTAAAGGATTCACCTGCTGATTTTGATTTATGCGTATGGGCTGGGTTATTTGAGGAGCAGAGAATGCTTTACGGCGCTGCTGATTATTATTACCGCCGTTCGCTTGAAATACAGCCTTCACAGCCTGTGATTCACGGAAAACTCGCTCTTATAGCGTATAAAAAGGGAAGAATAAAAGAAGCCGTTTCAGAACTGCGTAAGGAACTTGAATTTCAGCCGGGGGATAAATATACTGAAACCCTGCTGGAAAAAATCAGTGCGGAAGCTGCTGACGGATCACCGCGGTGAAGTACAGAAATTTTTTATGCCTTTGCAGATAATTACCTGCTGACAAGTGCCGTCTTACAGCACGTCGGGAAATTTCTGTTTTATAACTGTCAGGCATATCCTGATAGTGAAATATGTTATAATTTTTAAAATTTACAGAGGTGGAATATGAAAAAAATTCTTCTGTTCTTATCAATGGTTTTTATTTCTGCCGGTTATTCATCTGCCGCACAGTGGCAGATAATGGGAACCCGGCCCATGGGAATGGGCGGAGCATTTGTCGGTGTTGCTGAGGGACCTGTAGCACAGTATTGGAATCCTGCAGGCCTTGTTCCGCATGATGATGACAATTATTCAGGATTTCAGCTTCCTGTAGGTGTAAAGGCGGAGGTTACCGGTGAACTTGCAAAAAATGCCAGCAAAATATCCGAAATGGCGGATAAATTCAAACGCATAAACGATCTGCAGAAAAACGGCGGTGCGGTAGATGCTGACGATATAGCAGCATTTGTCAAAACACTTTCCCTTCTTAAAGATATTGCGAATGATGGGGACAAGGGGCTTGTCGCAGATGTAAATGCGGGGCTTGACTTTAAATTTTCCAAGGTTTCCGTTTCGATAAACAATTTTACCACGGTCGGTTTTATACCGGATATAGATACTAAGAATATTGCCCTTGATAACTCGGACGGCCTGAGCGGTGTCACCGTGAATAATGAGGGTTCTACGCCGGCGGGTCTTGAGTCCCAGTATGACATGATCGTAAGCGCTATTAATGCACTGGGGTTTGATAATCTTAAGACTCTTCTTGGTAATCCCCCCGGACTGACAGCGGAAGGGCTTGCCAATTTCCTGCTTAAGACAGCAAGAGATAACAGTCTATCAGACAGTCAGATAACCGAGGCGGCCAATATTCTTGCCGGCTATGCCCCGCATGTACAGTCTGTCGTGGAAGCCGCCGCAGGTGGAGGCGATGCGCACAGTTATAAGAATAATGAATCCCGCCTTGAAGCTAAGGCGGCATCCATGATGGAAGTTGCCGTGGGCTATGCCTGGGATATTGAAAAGGTCCCAGGTCTGTCAGTAGGTGGCAATCTTAAAATGATAAACGGTTACACGGCTGCCTATACATATGATTTCATGAAGGATGGCAAGCCGGATGATTTTGATTATGACAGGGATGTTAAATCAACCTGGCAGCCGGCGGCTGATATAGGTGTGCTGTGGAATATCACAAAATATGTTCCCTCGCTTTCCGTGCCTGTAAAGGCCGGTATTGTCGCACGCAATATCAACAGCCCGGAATTCAAATATGTCACTGGTAATAAGTATAAATATGACCGTCAGGTACGTGCTGGCGCTTCTGTTACCCCGGTATCATGGATTACTGTGGCTGCCGATATCGATGTTACTGAGAATAAAACACTGGTGGACAATTTCAAATCCCGCCAGCTTGCTCTGGGAGCAGAATTTAATCTTGGACACAGTCTCACCTTCAATTTCCCATTGCGGGCCGGAATAATGAAGAATATCGCCGAAAGTGATTCAGATATGGCATATACTGCCGGTTTCGGTCTGCATTTTGTGCATATGGCATTTGATTTTGCCGGAATGATTTCCTCCAGTACCACGGAAATTGATAAAAAGGAATATCCGACACACGGCGGTGCGTCTTTCACATTCTCGCTGCTGTTCTGATTATTTTTGAACAGGAAAATAAGCGTAAAAAAGGCTCCATGCGGAGCCTTTTTTATGCTTATTTACGACCAAATACAAATTACAGTTTTTTGCTGTATAGTCTGTAAGTTTTGTATTTTTCTCCGCCGACTGCGTAAATGGTATTGTTTATAAGGTCATTGTCCTCAAGAGTCCAGGACATCTCTCCCCATTTCCAGCCCAGTTCAGAAGCAGAGACCATTGCCTGTTTTATCAGCAGCAGTTCCAGCCCGCGGTTACGGTATTCTTTTTTTACACCGAGAGTGAGCATTCTGCCGGAGTCGGTTTTCCTCATTGCCATAAGGAATCTGAATATATTGAATATGTTCAGTTTTCCATTTGCTGTCTTTAGCGCCGGGTTCAGATTGGGCAGTATCAGCACGAAGCCGGCAGGCTCATTGCCATACATGGCAAAATAAAGCAGTTCGGGTTTAAGAACCTGTTTTACGGAACGTGCCAGCTCGTCGAATTCTTCTGAGGTCATAGGAACAAAACCCCAGTTTTTTTCCCATGCCTCATTATAAATTGATTTAAGCCTGGATATCTCGGTATCAATATTCTTTATATCAACTTTCTGTATTCTTAATCCTTCATTGCGTTTTACAATACGGTCCAGAAGTTTCTGATACTTCGCCGGAAGACCGGCATTAGGATCAATACGGAAAGCAAAAAGATCTTTGGCTTTTGTATATCCGGCGGCTTCCGTAAGCTCCGCGTAATACGGAGGATTGTAAGGCATCATTATCATCGGAGGCATATTGAAAGAATCAATAAGCGTTCCGCATGTTTCATTTGTGGACGGATTTACCGGGCCTATAATATTATCAAAGCCTTTCTTTTTCAGCCAGCTTTCAGCGGCTTCAAACAGTGCTGCTGCTGTCTCTTTTCTGTTTTCGCAGTCAAAAAAACCGTAGAATCCGCAGTTGTCATTGTGAAATGAGTTATGTGCCCTGTTTATTATCGCGGCTATCCTGCCTGTTATCTGGCCGTCGCGCCATGCCAGAAACAGTTTTCTTTCACCATGATTCCAGAATGGGTGGGAGGTAGATAAAAGATGCGTCGTATCCTTGATGAACTCACCTGTCCAGTATGGATCCCGTGCGAACATCCGGTAAGGAAAGTTAACAAAATGATGCAGTTTGCTGTCAGGTATTTCCTTGATTTCCAGATTCATAAAACATTATTTTGATGACATACGTGAACCAAGAATTTTCTTCGCCGCGTGTTCGAAGATATTCAGGGCCCTGTCAAGATGCTGTTTTGTGTGTGTCGCTGTTGCTACTACACGTAGCAGTGCCCTGTTGGGCGGTACTGCAGGAGAGACAACGGAATTGGTAAAAAGACCGTTGTTGAAAAGTTCATGCCACAGCGTGAATGCTTTTTCATCGTCTCCTATGATTACCGGTACTATCGGAGTCTGTGTCTTTCCGGTGTCAAGTCCCATATCCTCGAAGGCTTTTTTCAGATACGCGGCATTGTCCCAAAGCTGTCTGCGCCGCTGTGGCTCCTGCTGTATTATATCTATGGCTTTGGATATTGAGGCAACCGGACCGGGTGGAAGTGCTGCTGAAAAAATCATTGAGCGTGATGTATGGCGTATATAGTGTATTACATCAGCATCTCCAACTACGAAACCGCCTACGGATGCGAAAGATTTGGAGCAGGTTCCGACAACGAGATCCACTTCGCCGTTTTCAAGACCGAAATATTCGCATGTGCCTGCGCCTGTAGCGCCCAGAACACCAGTTGCGTGAGCGTCATCGACAATTACGCGCGCACCATACGCTTTTGCTGTTTTTACTATTTCAGGCAGTGGCGCTATATCGCCTTCCATGGAAAAAACACCGTCTATAACAACCGCTTTTCCATGGTCAGGTCCTATGGAGGCAAGTACTTTCTCAAGATCTTTTATGTCATTATGGCGGTAGCGTTTTATTTCACCGTGTGAAAGTCTGCAGCCGTCTATAATGCTGGCATGGTCCAGTTTGTCCAGAATGACATAATCACCCTTGCCTATTATGGAGGAAATTACTCCCACATTCATCTGGTATCCAGTGGCATACACAAGTGCTGCATCGCGTTTTTTGAAAGCGGCAAGCTTTTTTTCAAGATTCTGATGAAGAATGGTATTTCCATTGAGAAGTCTTGAGCCTGCCACGCCTGTACCGAATTCCAGAACAGCTTTTATCGCAGCCTGTTTCATTCTCGGATCATTTGCCAGACCAAGGTAATTATTGGAACCTAACATTATCATTTTTTTGCCGTCTATAACTATTTCCGGCGCCTGCTCGGTTTCCAGTACCTTGTAATACGGATAGCGGTCTGCCGCTATAAGGTCTTTGGCAATGTGAAAATCATAACATTTCTGAAATAAGTCTTTCATAAATCTTTCTGTCCGTTTTTAATTGTTTGTCAGATCCTGTTTTTTATTCTTCTTTATGCCTGCGATGAAAGCTTCAGCAAAGCCGGTGTGGGTGTGACCGGAACGGAAATCACTATCCTGTATAATAGACATATGGAATGGAACAGTGGTTTTTATTCCGGTTATCTCTAATTCACGCAATGCTCTGGCGGCGCGGTTTACTGCCTGTCCCCGGTCAGCCGCGTGAACTATAAGTTTGGCAATAAGACTGTCATAAAATACAGGCAGTGAATACCCGGTGTAGAGATGGGTATCTGTTCTCACCCCGGGACCACCTGGAAGGAACAGATTCTGTATTATTCCTGCGCCTGGCCGGAAATCCTCTTCTGGGTCTTCCGCATTTATCCTGAATTCAATGGCGTGTCCGTGTGGGGCCAGGCTCCCGGCTGGTATGGAAAGCGGTTCGCCTGCTGCTGCCAGGATCTGCTCGCGCACAAGATCTGTCCCGGTGACAGCTTCTGTTACCGGGTGCTCAACCTGAAGACGTGTGTTGACTTCCATAAACCAGAACCCGCCTTCCCTGTCAAGCAGAAATTCCACGGTACCGGCGCCAACATACCCGGCAGTATCCGCAAGTTTCATCGCGGCTCTGCTGAGTCTGTTGCGGAGCTGTTCCGAAACCGCTGAGGAAGGAGTTTCCTCTATAAGTTTCTGATGCCTTCGCTGTATGGAACAATCCCTTTCCGGGAATGTTACAGTGTTCCCTTTTGAATCCCGGACAAACTGCATTTCTATATGCCGTGGGTTTTCAAGATATTTCTCAAAATACACATCGCTGTTTCCAAAAGCGGACATCGCTTCCGCAGAAGCTATCTGAAGTTCGTTTTTAAGCGAGGCCATATCCCGTACAACTCTTATGCCTTTACCGCCTCCGCCGGCTGTTGCTTTTATCATAAGAGGAAAGCCTGTTTTAGCCGCCTCAAGTTCGTAATTTTCTGGTGTTACACAAACGTCTGTCCCAGGAGTGACCGGTATGCCTGCCTGTACGGCCATGCGTCTTGCTCCGGCCTTGTCGCCTAATTTAAGTATTGTTTCAGCAGAGGGGCCTATGAATGTTATGCCCGAGTCACTGCAGGCCTGTGCGAAATCAGCATTTTCAGAGAGAAAACCATAGCCGGGATGTATGGCGTCTGCACCTGTTATTTCTGCAGCTGCTATTATAGCGTCTGTGTTCAGATAACTTTGGGACGCAGATGCTGGCCCTATGCATACAGTTTTGTCAGCAAGCCGCAGTGGCAGGGAATTTATGTCCGCCTGAGAATAGGCAACAACCGGCGAAATTCCCATTTCCCTGAGAGTCCGTATTATCCGTACGGCTATTTCACCGCGGTTAGCTATAAGAACTTTCTTGAACATATTATCTGAATTCTTCAGGCAGCTCCATAGGTTTTTCTATTGTACCTGTGTTTTTCCACAGATTTACTATTACAACGAAAATGTCGTTTGTTTCCGGTTTACCGGTTTCGGTATTCAGATATGTGCTTTCAAGCCTTACCCTGTAGTTGGCATTACCCTTGTACTCTGCTTTCCATGCATCGGAAGGTGCATATCTGCCGGAACCTCTTTTCCTTGCTTCCGATTTTATTATCTGCCTGCGCAGATCCTCAACCGTAGGCAGATCTTCTCTGATTTTTGATCTCTGGGCAAATGCAATTGCTTCGGAAGAGGCTTTACCGTCAAGCTGTTTCAGCAGAAAAGATACTTTCTGTCTCACAGGATCTTTCTCCCTGCATATTCCAGAGGCTATACGCAGATCTGCTTTTGCTTTTTCAGAGTCGCTGTTTTTAAGGAAGAGTTCAGCACGGTCATATCTGTATGCGCACTGCTGCTCCGGCAGAAGATTGTTTTTTTCTTCAAGTCTGTCGAATACATCGAAAGCTGACCTTTTGCGGTTCTGCTGTACAAGACTGCCACCAAGATACACCATTACCCAGTTAAGTTCTTCCGCATTCATTTTTACAGGATAGTCCTCAATGCTTTGCAGTGTACTGTCGCAGGATTCTGCTGATTTGTCATAAAGCCCTGAATGGTATTCTGCCATGCAGAGGTAGGCAGAGGACACAGGATTGGCAGGATCTGTCATATAAAGTTTCTGCGCAAGGTAAAGCGCCTGAATATAATCCCTGCGGTTGAGCGAATCCTGTATTGGCTGATAAAGTGTCCAGGCATACGGTCTGGTCCACTTGTCCTGCTCTCTTAAAAAAGATGTATAATCGTCTGTCCACTCGCCTTTGTCATCGCGGATCTGATATTTTACAAGTGCGTGCGTGGGGGCTATTGAATGAACTTCTATGTTTCTGAACTCTCTGGAACCGGAAAAGTTATTTTTGTTGTAATAAAGATAATCTTCCAGCGGACATATGAGTTTTGAATTGGTTGAAAGCATTTTGTAGGCGTCTTCATATCTCCCCTGTGTGAAAGCAGTCAGATAATCTTTGGCTGCTATTGTGAGCTGCAGTTTTGGAAGGTATGGCCTTACAAGTACATAGTAAAGCGTGCCCGCAAGCGCTGCTACTATACCTATAAGAAGTGCATAGAATGAAATCTTTTTTACTGATGATTTCTCGGAAGGATCGGATATCCGTGAACTATCTCTGGCGGAAATTCGTGCAGAATCGCTATTTCCCGTGGAAGCATTATTTCTGTCAGTGTTCTCCGGGACATCAGTTTTTTTCTTTTTTTCTGCCCTGTCTTCGGATGGAAACTGTTTCTTCCTGCCTGAATCCTTCTTTTTCCTGTCATCAGGTTCCGTAAAACTTATATTGGGCGGATTCTGGCTGTTTTTTTTGTCCGCCATTGTTTTTTCCGGATTTTTCTTATTCTCCTGGGTGTTTCTGTTTATGCTGTCCTGTTCCTTTTTCTTCCTGCTGGAAAGATCCCGGAGTTTTTTTCTGAAAGAGTCACCTATTTCATCAACGGCTTCCTGCAGGCTTTGCAGCTTAAGACTGAATACAGGTCTGGAGGGTGCTGCCGGTTTATCAGGTGTACCGGGCTGTGCCGCAGATTTGGCCTTGGAGGAAAAAGGAGAGGAGGGTTTTTCCGGAGGTTCGGATATTCTTGGCAGCGGATTGCCACATTTCTCGCAGTAATGACGCCCCCATTCGCTCAGATGTCCGCACTGACCGCATTTTATCTTAATGCTGCCACCGCATTTGCCGCAGTGTCTGGCCGGTGTGGAAGGAATATTTCCACACTGGCTGCATTTAAGATTTATGCCGTACTCTTCCAGATTTTCCATGATTCTTCCGGTTTTATTCAGTCTCTACGAAAAAAAGAGGCTGTCCGTATTCGGCGGCCTGTCCGTCCTTTATGGCTATGATTTTTAATATGCCGGCACATGGGGACTGCACAGATTCTCTGTTCTTTCCTGTTTCTATCCAGCCCAATTCTGCCCCCTTGTCTGTTTTTGAGCCTTCCTGAAGATTACTGGTATGTCCCGGTACGGAGGAACGGAAAATTCCGACTGAAGGTGAAAGAACAGGCTGAAGCCTGGAAACCGGCACACAGGATTCCGACTGTATGTTTCCGGTTTTCAAACTTATACTGTCTTTTCCGTGACGCCATGTGACTTCATCGAGGTCAGTATCTTCCATCCATTTGCTTAAAGCGGTAAGTGTTGTAACATCCATAACAGCTCCGGTGTCAGCAGAGACCGGCGTCTTCCTGATTGAAGGAAAAAGGCAGCAGCTGCCCAAGTGTTAATTCCTGTATTTCTTTTGTACCTTTTTTATCATCAAGATTTACTAATATTACGGGAATTTCTGCGGCTGCAAATTCGGAAAGCACCTGGCGGCATGCGCCACAAGGCGCAGAGGCCTTGGCCGCTATTGCTATAGCGAGAATTCTTTTTTCACCTTCGCTTACCGCTTTGAATATGGCGGTTCTTTCAGCGCAGTTGGTGAGCCCGAAGGAGGAATTTTCTATGTTGCAGCCTGTATACATTTTACCGGAACCGGCTATTACGGCGGCGCCCACTGGATATCTGGAATACGGGCTGTATGATTTCTTGCGTGCCTCAATGGCACCGTTAATCAGTTTTTCCTTTGTTTCCTGGTCGATATTCGTCATGGTGTTTCTCCGTTTTGACTTTTTGCTGTTCTGTTGTCAGGCCTCTGTTTATCAGCCGATAATGAGGCGGAGTCTGTCGTAAGTTTCCTGCGGGAAATTCTCTTTATGAGTAAGCATGCAGCCTTTTGTCATCTTGTCGCAGGCATCCCTGCACGATGTTTTGGCGATGAGAGGGATTATCTTTATAAGCAATGCTCTCATATGAAGAATATTTGTTTTCATTCTTTCGCTTACGAGTTCCTGTGAAACTTCTTCCTCGTCTTTCCAAGCATCGTAATCTGTTATCATGGAAACCGGAGCGTAATGGAAGCCGGCCTCACGGGCGAGTTTTGCTTCTGTGGCCATGGTCATTCCGATTACGGAATAGCCAAGTTTACGGTGCATTTCGGATTCGGCTCTGGTTGAGAACTGCGGGCCTTCCATGCAGCAGTATGTTCCGCCCATGTGCACTGTGATTCCTAATTTTACTGCCTCATCGTATATCATTTTCTGCAGTTCTGTGCAGAACGGGTGTGCCATGGGTACATGGCCTACTATTCCGTCGCCGAAGAATGTAGAAACACGGCCTTTTGTTTCGTCAACAAACTGGTCCGGGATGCAGAAATGCGTAGGGGCTATTTCCTCTTTCAGTGAGCCTACGGCGCTTGCAGATATAACCGTTTTTACTCCAACGGATTTAAGCGCCCACATATTGGCGCGCTGGTTTATCTCTCCGGGAAGAAAAGCGTGTTTGCGGCCGTGCCGGGGAAGAAACACAACCGGTATTCCTGACAGTTTCCCGTAAATGAGATTGTCAGAGGGTTTGCCGAAAGGAGTGTCTATTTCTACTTCACGTATGTCGGAAAGACCTTCTATTGCATAAAGACCGGTTCCGCCGATCACTCCTATTTCTGCTAAATTTTTTTCTGCCATGCTTCTCACCTCAAATAAAAATAAATGGATGCCCGGGAAAGGGCGTTCTTATATTCTATAATAATATAATCAATAATTGAAAGAATTTATTTTCCGGAAGACTCACTCTTTTTTATCCTTCTGTCTGTTATCTTTTTCAGTTTAAAAAACTTGTCATAAGGGCGGCCTTCATTATTTATCCATATTCCTTTTTCGCCTATAACGGTCCATGCAGCTCCATTTATGAAAGGCCATGCGTGATCATATGTAAATTCCGTCATTTCCCGTCCTTTTGTATCTATATATCCCCATTTTCCGTTTTTCGTCTTTCTTACGGCTGCCATACCTTCAGAGAAAGGCCCGCATTCAGCGTATATGAATTCAGCAGAAACTGTTCCATCATGGTCTATGTATCCGCATTTATTATCTGAATCCAGTGCGGAAGCCGCTGCGAAACCTCCGGAAAAAGGCCATATCCTTATGTAATCGCGTTCCTTGAACAGAAGTTTGTCTGTAACAAAACCGTATTTGCCGTTGAGCCTCGCTGTGGCGAATCCTCCGGAGAAAGGGTACAGTTCTTCGAACGCTGGTGGAAAAACCTCTTCCGCATTTGAATCAAAAAGTCCGTATCTGCCGTTTCTGCCAAATACCGCATATCCCTCGGAAAAAGGCGTTAGTGAATCGCAGCCACAGGGTGTGAAAGCACCTGTCTTAAAGTTTACGAATCCGTATGTTCCGTCTTTTCTGGCAGGAGCATAATCACCATGAAAATTATAGAATTCATCATATTCTGTGGGAAAGATAATCCGGCCTTCCGGGTCGGAATAGCCCCATAACCCGCGTATTTTTACCGGGAAGCCGTGATTGTCACTTAACCGTACGTCCTGCCAGCGTCCTTTCAGTATTTCAGTTCCGTCCGTAGAAATGAAAACAGTATACGGATTCCTGAAACCGATACCTGTCCCATTTGTGAACGGCCTGACTGCATCGTACCGGGGTGGTATTTTAATGTCTGATTTTTTATCACAGTAGCCCCATCTGCCTTTGCCGTCCGGATAAGGAATAAGGTCTTCCGCCACGGATATACAAGGAATGGAGAGGGAAAAAAACATCAGGGCAAATGATAAAATGTTTTTCATAACTGATTATCACTTCTTTCAGGAAATTTTCTTTTGAGCTGTGTGGCAACAAGCGGCGGTACAAGTTTTGTCAGGTCACCGTGAAAGGCTGCAACCTCACGTACGGCGCTTGATGAAAGATATGTGTAACGTTGCCGGGGCATAAGAAAAAGTGTTTCTATGTCAGGAAACAGTGTTCTGTTTGTTGCTGCTATCTGGAATTCATAATCAAGATCTGTTACTGCGCGCAGACCGCGTATAACAACCCTGAGATTTTTGCTGCGCAGATAGTTTACCAGCAGTCCTTCGAAGCAGTCTACGGTTATATTTGAGTGTCCTTTCAGCAGCTGTTCCAGCATGGCTTTACGTTCTGCTACGGTGAAAAGACATTTTTTTGCCGGATTGTTGAATATGCTTACAATAAGCCTGTCAACAACTTTGGAGGCCCGCTCTATCATGTCCAGATGTCCGAAATGCACCGGGTCGAAACTTCCTGAATACACTGCTGTTTTCTGTTTCATGTCAAGAACCTTGTATTGAAAATGTATTGAAGCTGCTGGAAATCAGGGCTGACTGTGGTTATCTGTCTTCGTACCAGCACTGATTGTTTTTTCGGCTTCCTCCGTAAGCTGTATCAGCTTTTGCCTGAGCTTTTCAGCTTCAGCCTCCTGATCTGAATCACCGGGGATTGTGTATGGTTCAGCATTTACTATGGCGATTCTTCCGAATGGCAGAGGAATTTCAAAATTGTCCCAGGTACCGAGTTTTATTCTGGCACTTGAGGCTGCTGCTGTAGGAATAATAGGACAGCCTGTCATTCTGGCAAGAAAGATAACACCATGCTGTACTGAATACTTAGGCCCAAGAGGGCCATCTACAGTAACAGCCACGCTTCTGCCGCTTTTCAGCGTTCTGATCATTGACCGTGCGGCGGAAAGACTTTTTTTATAACTGCCTTTGTTTGTATCTGTTGATCCGCGGACTATATTATAACCCAGTTTTTCCAGTATTGCCGCTATATAATCACCGTCCCTGCTGGCGCTCGCAAGAGCGCACAGGCCTTCATCACGATGCATTCCTATATGAAGAAGCTGTCTGTTATGCCACAGCGCGTATATGCATGGTTTTCCGCCGTTTCCCCATTCGCCTTTCATGCCTGTTCCTGATGCAGACATAAGAATGCGTATGGCAAGAGCGCCTGCTGTACCTACTGTTTTCAGCAGGAGATTGCGGAAAAATTCTTTAATGTTTTTGTTTTCCATGCCTTGTATACCGTATTAATTCAGATCTTCAATGCTTTCAGCGGCAAATACTGTTATGCCGGCTTTTTCTGCTTCGGCAGCAAAGGCATCAGGATTGAATATAAGTGTCCTGCCGGCTTCCAGTACCAATATGGAAGCTCCGGCTTTCTCCATGGTTTTCAGGGTTGGTATTCCTGCTACAGGAAGATCAAAGCGCATGTCCTGCCCGGGTCTCGCTACTTTAACTACCATAAGACGACCTTTGTCGCCACTCTGCTTCATAAGTTCCCCGGCGCGTAGTATGCAGCGGTCTGTCCCCTCCTGCCCTTCTACGGCATATACTATTTTTTCGCGTAGCACCACTGTAAGTCCTATGTCCAGCTCCGCTATGGTTTTTGCAGCTTTCCAGCCGTATGCTGCTGCGGCCTTCTGGTCGGCGGTTAATTTACTGCCACATACAAGACCTGGTTTTGCTATCATGTCTTCGAGAAATGTTGCCGAATTTATAAGTTCCAGTCCGTCTTTTTTTAACTCGTCCGCTATTGTTCCCAGCAGGGAATTTGCTTTTTTGTCTTTCAGTGTTGCAAGTATTTTTATTGCCCGGAGATCCGGCATGATTCCGCCGAATATTGATACATGCGGCACGGAGCCCGCCATTACAACCCGGCGGACACCGTTGTTTTTCATGAATTTTATCGGATCACTGATTTTGCCGAGCCGGAAATATTCCACTGCTACGGAATATTCTTCAATATCCGGAGGGGTTATGCCTTTAAAGCCGACTGTTACTACCTCCCTGCCGGCTTTTATGGCCCCTTTTGCCAGCAGAACCGGGAACTCTCCTGCGCCGCATATAAGACCTATTCTTTCAGTCATGCCCTATTCCTGTTCATTCTTCTGAGTCTGCTGTGCCGCGTATTGCCCTGGGGCGTGCTATTCCACGTTTTGAGGCTTCTATGAAGTCCAGCATCAGCGTGGCTTCAGGCGGAAGGTTTTCCGCGCGGAGTCTGGCTATGGCTTCATCCAGAAGCAGATGTTCGAAGAAAAGGGTTTTATAAACATGCTTTACAGCCTGTATCTGCTCCCTGGTCATTCCGGCACGTTTCATTCCGACTAAATTAAGACGGAAGGGACGGGCGGGATTTGATTTGGCGGTAACATAAGGAATTATATCCTGGCTTACCATGCCGCCACCGGAAACCATGGCCAGTTTTCCAATTCTTACGAACTGATGTATGCCGCATAGACCGGAAATAGTAGCCCGGTCGTCAATGTGCACATGTCCGGCCGGAGACGAGCAGTTTACCAGAATTACATTATTGCCTATTCTGCCGTCATGAGCCACATGGGAGTTTGCCATGAACATACAGCCATTGCCTACGGAAGTGAGATTTGTGGCTGTTGAGCCACGGTGGAAAGTTACGCTTTCGCGAATGACATTGTTGTCTCCCATCACAAAGCGTGTGTGTTCGCCGTGATATGACCAGTCCTGCGGTGGCATGCCGACATAGGCGGCGCCGGTAAAAAGATTGTTCTTTCCTATGGTGCAGAATTCAAATATGCAGTGAGGACCTATTTTTGTTCCCTCACCTATCTGAACATCTTCACCGATTACAGTGTAAGGCCCGATTTCCACATCTCTGGCAATCTCTGCACTTTCGTGTATTATTGCCGTTGAATGTATTTTTGCTGTGGGATGTATAGATGACATAAATTATCTCCTTAAATCTGTCTGCTGTTTTTTTCCTCAAGAAGTCTGGCGAATTTTACATTGCCGGAGTGTCCGCATCGTACCGCTTCTATAAATACTCCTTCCGGCCGCCAGCCTGAAAGAGCCATGTCTCCGAGAAAATCAAGAAGTTTGTGCCGGACAAGTTCATCAGGATAGCGCAGGCCGCCATCCGCCAGTATTTCCTTATTTGTTATGACAAGCGCATTTTTGAGTGAGCCGCCTTTTGCCAGCCCTGCCTTGCGTAGCATATCAAGTTCAAAATCATAGCCAAAAGTCCTTGCAGGGGCTATTTCAGCAAGAAATGTTTCAGGGTTTATATCCTGTTCTATATGCAGCCGGCCTACAAGCGGATGCGGGTTTTCATAAACAAGCGAAACCCTGAATCCTTTCTCCACAGGAACAGCGCGGTATGTAACATCTCCAAAAGAAGCCTCTACGGGAACTGTTATACGGCGTATATCCGGCTCTCCGGCTGTTTCCTGTATTCCGGCCTGCATGATAATATCTGCGAAAGGTTTGGCTGAACCGTCTGCTATTGGCGGTTCTTCTCCTGTTATTTCTATATCCAGGTCATCTATGCCGAGGGCTGATGCCGCACACAGAATATGCTCAACCGTATGTATGAAATGTGTCCCGTCTGTAATAGTTGTGCCACGTACAGTTCCTGAAACGGAGGACAGCAGTGCACGTACAGGCCGGGTGAAACCAGGGCCGGTGAATCTGATACCTGTTCCATGTGCCGGGTGAAAAACTGCTTTCGCGGCATTACCGGTATGCAGCCCAATACCTTCGATAAAAGCTTCTTTTTTTATGGTTTTCCTGGACATTATTTGTTCTCCGGAGAGTAAACTGAAGGCTTTGTTTCTATGTTCTCTGTTTCTGTTTTTAAAGGTACCGGTGGCTTTTCCGGAGGTCTTGCAGGAAGTGCTGGTTTCTGTCCTATGTCTGTTGTTTTTTCAAGAGCAGCGGCTTCCTCTGGGCATAATTTTTCAATTATCTTTTTCATTTTTTTCAGTTCTTTATACATTTCCGGCAGTTTGCCTTTCAGAACTTCTATCTTGAAAGCTTCAGCGCGGGGTTTGGCGAAGAAACCGCACAGCAGTGCTCCGGGCTTCACATCGCTCATTACTCCGCTTTTACCCATAAGCGTAGCGCCTGCGCCTATTCTTACATGGTCGGCAACGCAGCTCTGGCCGCTTAATGTAACATAATCCTCAAGAACAACAGATCCGGCTATGGTGCTGTGTGCCAGGATTATGCAGCCTTTTCCTATCTGTACATTGTGGGCTATGTGCACCAGGTTATCTATCTTTGTGCCGTCACCTATTCTGGTTGTTTCCATGGCGGCCCTGTCTATACAGGTGTTTGCGCCTATTTCAACCTTGTTTCCTATTATTACGCGGCCTATCTGCGGAATTTTTTCATGGACACCGTTGTTGAAAACATAGCCGAAACCGTCGCTGCCTATTACAACGCCAGGGAACAGTATGCAGTCTTCTCCTACGGAGCAGCTGTTCATTATTTTTACACCTGGATAAAGGCGTGTTCTTGCACCTATTTTGACATTATGACCTATATAGCATCCGGCTTCTATTATGGCTCCTGGGCCTATCTCGGCTCCGGCTTCAACCGTGCAGCATGGACCAACGTGTGCCCTGTGCCCTATTATTGCAGCCGGGCTTACCGCAGCTTTGTCGTCGATACCGACCGGATGTATGGGGCGCATGGCCTTCTCTGCTTCGCGCAGCAGCAGCATGAACGCATATCTTGGGTTCTTTACATATATAACACAGTTTTTGAACGATTCCAGCTCTTTTTTTGCCGTATCAGGGGCAAGTATGCAGGCAGCTCTGCTGTTTTTTGCTGCTTCAAGGAATTTCGGGTCTGCCAGAAATGAAATATCTTTTTCCCCGGCTTTTTCTATGGGGGCAACGCCTTCTATTATTCTTTTGGGATCGCCCTGCAGTTCCCCATGCAGTCTTTCTGCTATTATCTCCACAAAAAATCTCATTCTTCTTCCTCCGGTGTCTCTAAAAGAAACAGAAGTTTTTCTGTTAGATCCACTGTTTTCTTTCCATATAATATATTGCGTTTGTCTACTACTACGCTTATTTCTTCCTGCTCTGACAGTTTTTTCAGCGCAGTATAAATTTTACCCAGAAGTTGGCGTGTGCTGGCTTCCTCGTATTCGGCAAGTTCCATTTCTGCCTTTTTCTCGAAATCTGCAAGTTCTTCTTCACTGTTTTGTATTTTAACTTCCAGTGATTTTATTTCCTCCGCTATTTTTGCGGGCTCGGTAGATACGGTAAAAGAGAAATCCCCTATGCCGGGAACATTTAGTCTGTATGCCGGTGCGTTCCTTACTTCTTCTGCTTCTTTGCCGTACGGGCTTAATGGCATATCAGGAAGTGGGATGCTTTCATAAGCTTCCATTTCCCTGCCTGTTCCGGGTGAATATAGTTCCGTCTGGCTGGAGTTTCTTCCGTTTTCCGAAGATACAGCGGATAATGCCCCTGTTGAAACAGCTGTGTCTGCCCCTGTGGTCGTGGCGGATATATCTGACGTGCCTGCCGTATTGCTGCTGTCAGCCGGATATCGCTCATTCAGCATGGCCTGTATAGCGTCTTCCGGCAGGCCCTGCTGCCTGGATTCTATTATGAAGCGCTGTTTTTCGGCTTCCACACTTTGTTTTGCCAGATCTTTTTTCTGCTGTTCAATTGTCTGGGCATCCTGTCTTAATTTCTCTGCTGCCTCATCTGTTTTCTGTCTTGCCTCAAGCATTTCCGGCAGAATAACGGCCAGCTCCCTTTCCTGCCGGAGTTTAGCCGCCCTGGCTTTCTGTTCATATATTTTTTTCCGTCTTTTTTCTATGGCTTCTTCTTTTTTCTTTATTTCGCGGCTCATCTCATCTTTTGAGTTCTTTGTGCCGGAATATGATCTGAAAGCCCTGTCTATGTCAACAAAGCCTATGGTGCCTGTTTCACTGCGGTTGTCGTTAAGAAAAATCTCAAGTGCCCCGGCCTCCGCATATGGGAGTGCAAGCAGTGCTGTCAGCAGGGCAGGAAACCAGGCTTTCATAATCAGAACATCGTCCCCATTGTGAAATATATGTCCGACAGGTCGTCACCTTTTTTATGGTTGAAGCCGTAGCCCCAGTCAAGTCTTATAGGAAATGCCGGGGTTGTGAATCGCAGACCGAAGCCTGCACCTGTCTTAAGCTGTTTCTCACCGGTGCCGGTACGCATGGATATTTCATCGAATTTGTTCCATGAATTGCCAATGTCGAAAAAGAATGCCCACTGAACTATTGTCCTGCGTTTTTCACGGGCAAGCGGAAATTTGAATTCCACATTCATCACATCATATACCAGACCACCGTTTTCAGGGCCTACCTGACCATTGTTCTTGTATCCGCGTATTGTGTCAGCTCCTCCTAAGAAGTATCTTTCATAAACAGGTACCTCTTTTGTGTCACCGAAACGTTCCGCGAATCCGAAACGGTTGCTTACTGCCAGAACAAAAGGATATTCACCTATCGAGAACAGTTTCTGATTGAAACTGTATGAGAGCGTAGGCTTGTAGAAATTTACATCTCCCTGGAAAATACCGCCGGCATATTCTATGCCGATAGATAATTTCTGTCCACGTGTAGGATCCCATACGCTGTCGCGTGTATCTATGGCCGCCTCAAGGAAAACCGTGGAAGTCATGTTTTCCTCGTCTTTCAGTATTTCCCTGTAAGCTGAATCCACGTCATATACGCGTATACGTTCAAGACTGTATGCTGCGGTTATATAATACTTGTCATCTTCGAAACGTGGTGTTACGGATACACGGCCGCCTGTGCGTTTTTCCGTGTATGCGTGCAGCGTGGTCTGATAAGGCTTGTAATGCCTTGTGTTGTACATATCCAGACCAAGACGCACTGGTTTTTCACCCACCCATGGGGTGGATATGCTGAAATTGTAATCCTGTATATTCTTGCCGAAATTGTATGAAAGAGAGGTTCTGTACGCGCGGCCGAAAAGATTCAGATGAGTAAGTGACATCGTTCCAACGAAACCCTCGGTGGAGGATATTCCTGCTCCGGCAGTTAACATTCCCGGCTTGCCTTCAGTGACATCAAATACAAGGTCAACCTTGTCAGGCTCTTCCGTGGGATTTATGGCGAGGCGGACATCGTCTATGAAACCCAGGTTGAAAATTTTCTCCTGACTGCGGCGTACCTTTTTCGCACTGAACACTTCTCCTTCCTTTTGTGCCACTTCACGGCGGAAAACATAGGATTTTGTGGCCTCGTTCCCTGCAATGTCTATATGTCCTACATAAACCGGGTCGTGTTCGGCTATATAAAATGTAATGTCTGTTTCTCCGGTTTTTTCATTTTTGGAACGGTCATAGGAGATATCAGCTTTTAAATAACCTTTGTCTGCGTATCTGTTCTGTATTGCGGCGAGGGTTTCAGAGAAAAGCTCCTGATTGTATTTCTTTCCTCTTTTATAGGCTATATCCCCTGTGAAATCTCCGGGCATATAAATTTCATTCCCTGAAAAGAATGTGGCTCCGAAATACTGCATTTCACCTTCTTCAACATCTATGTGAAATGTAACGCCTGAGCGTGTTTCATTGAAAGTAACTGATGAGCTGTTTAACTTGAAATCTGCGTATCCTCTGTCTTTGTAGAACAGGGATAGTGCTGCCAGATCCTTCTGTATCATTTTGGGATCGTATTTCTTTTTCGGCCTGTTCTGTAATTTCTTGCGCAGTTTCTTTTCCCTGAAAGCGCTTACGCCGGTAAATTCCACTGCTTCCACTATGGCTTTGGGCCCTTCAGTCACATTTACGTCTATAACGCATAGCAGGGTTTCCGTGGAACAGATTTTCTCATATGAGGCTTTAGCATCGATAAAGCCTTTGCTGTTGTATTTTTCCTCTATTTTCCTCATGTCTTCGCCAAGCCGGAACTCATCAAGAAAATCTTTTTCTTTTGTATCCATGGCGTCTTTTATGGAAGATGAGGAAAGGCGTTTGTAGCCTTTTATATTAATTTTCTTTATTGCCGGTTTCTCTTCAACGGTATAAACAACCCTTACCTGCCGCGGAAAAGATGTTTCTTTCCTGTTCTTTTCCGATACCTCCCTGTCATCAAGGGGTTCTATATCAACAGATACATTTTCAAGGCTGCCAAGCCCCATGAATGTCTCAACGTCTTTGGAGACATCACTGCTTCTGTAAAGCCTGCCTTTTTTTGCACTTCCGGTTTTTATCAGGACCTTTGTTTTTATATTCTTATTTCCGCGTACGGCTATTTCACCTGTTTCCCATGGGCCGTTTCCTAATGATGAGGATAAATCTGTACTACTGCTGATATCTTCGCTGCTGTCTTCATCCGGACCGGTAGCATTCATTGCGGCAGATTCCTCCTCGGTAAGAGCGGAATTGTCAGAGGCTGGCTCAGTACCAGTTGAATTTTCCGGGGTGCCGTTTGTCTCAGGGATTACGCTGTTACTGTCTTCTGCTGAAGCAGGCCTGGATTCTTCATTATCAGCCTGTGAGGAAACGGCGTTGTTCTGCGGTTCCTGCGGAATGACAGACTGAGCTGTGGCAACATTTGAAAAAAGCAGATTCAATAAAATACAGATAAAATACATATTATTCCTATTTTAGCAATTTGCATACTATACTTATCAACTGTATTTCGTAAAAATGTCTTTTATCAGATGCTGTTTTTCTGCAGGGTCTTCTGGGGTCTGTCCGGAAGATAGGACTTTCGGCCCTTTCAAACCTGTATCCCAAAGACTATAATAAAAGAAAGAGTATAGTGTAAAATTCACAACAAGAGGAAATGAAAATGAAAAATCTGAAAAAATTTCTGGTTATTGCCTTTGCCCTGCTTATTGCACCGCTGTTTGCTAACGTTATCAGTGCCCAGAATGCGCAGCCAAAGAAAACTTCCATATCGGCAAAAGCTTCGCTTTCCGGAAAAGTCAAAAAAGCTATTCCTGCCCCTGCTGCAGCTATGGCTGTTGAAAATGAGCAGCCTGCCACACGCGGGCAGTACGATTACAATCCTCCATGCCCGGCACCTGGCAGAGATATTTATCCGAAGATTGAAGACCAGATTCGTGTAAGTTCCATTCTTGAACTTATCGGTAAAATTTACAGAGGGGAGCAGCTTCCCTATCAGCAGGACGGTGTAGTATTCCAGAACAAAGAGGGAAGACTGCCTGCCCAGTCTTATGGTTTCTACCATGAGTATACGCTGCTTCCGCCTGGAGCCTATCCTTCCCATGTAGTTATCGGTGGCGTTGCCTATGCTTTGAGCGAAAAGTTAGGCAGACGTGGAGCTGAGCGCATTATTGTCGGCGGCGGAGGATATATTTACTATACTCCTGACCATTACCGCACATTCATCCAGCTGCAGATGGTCTACTGATATACGGATACTAAAATGAAGAAATCCGAAGTTTTTATCGGACTGTCGGAACATCGGAAGCCGGAAGAACTTTTTCCGGCTTCCGTGTGTTTTACTGCAGAAATAGACGGACGCACGGTACAGAACAAAGAAAATCTTATGAAAGCGGTTTCCTCTGCATTCCACTTTCCGGCTTATTTTGGTAATAACTGGGACGCAATGCTTGACTGTCTGCGCTCGCTCCCCGATGAGCTTGAAGGGGATGTTTTTATTCTGTCTGTAAAAAATAGTGGATCATTTTTGTCTGACGAACCGCAGTGCAGAAAAGATTTTGAAGAAATTTTTTATGAGGCTTCCGGTTTTATTTCAGAAGTGTTTAAAAAGAAACTTGTTCTGGTAAACAGATAATCCGTACTGTTATTGAGTGAGTCTTGAAACTGTCTTTATTGAAAAAGACAGTCCCGTGTGGTATAATATTTTAAACTGTCCTTAATCTGCGTGAAAAGCTATATATCCGGAGTGTACTATTATGGAACAGACTAAAGAAATTGCTCTGAAAGTGAATTTGACAGCCAGGAAAGTATATGTACTGCTTGTGCTGGCTCTTATGCTATGGCGTCCTGCTCTTCTGGACAGTGCGCAGACCATGACTATGACCAGTTATTATCCTGCCCCATACGGTGGATATTATCAGCTGGTTTCAAAAAGTACAACATATCTGGCTGATACGGCGTGGACGTCTGTGTATGCCAACAGGAACGGTGGTTATACATACATAGGTAAAAATGCAACAAGAAGTGCAGGCGGGTCGTATATGTATCAGTATGGATACGGCTATTTGGGCATGATGAGCGAATCTACAACAACGCCTACTTCTACTAATCAATTTGGTGCTACGCACATAGGCTACAACAGCGGTCAGGTTTATGTCGGTTACAGCAACAGTTATTCACAGGCCACTACTGCCACTGGTTATTCTGGTCTGTTTTCTAATGTGCCTTTGGCCACAAACAAACATATATATATAGGCAGTGACGGAGGTAGTACTCAGAAAAAAAGTGGAAAGGGCGTATCTTCATCATTCCCTTATTCCAATGATGCAAAATTATTAGTTAATCTTACCGGCTATAGTAATTCATCAGATGGTGGTCCTTCCGGTATTCTGGTTGCCAAAAACAATTATTCAGCTTTTCTTGATCTTGATAACGACGGAACGGTTGGAACTGAGGCTGTTATTGGTGCAGGTAGCGGTACGCGTCTTAGAATTATATCTGACGGGTATCCAGCAATTACAGCTGATAGAATTAAGCCTCTTTATATAACTATTCACGGCCAGCTTACAGTTGAAGGAGATATTATCCTTGGTAATTGGTCTAACGGTAGCACATCCAAAACAAAAATTCAGAATTTATGCTATCAGAAACGGTATTTAGGCGGTGTTACATCATGTAAAAGCGGTTATGTGGCAATCGGTTTTTTGCCTCATAATAACATGACTTCAGCCTCGCGTACTGTAACTGATGGCAATGCGTATAATACAGGCTCCTATGCAGGTGCTCCTATGTTTTATAGTCAGGACACAAGATTTAGTGCTCAGGGATATCTGACCTGTTGTGCATTGTACCTGCCGGTAGAAAATTAATTTAAAAGTATATGAATAAAAAAATTATTGTTTCTCTGTCTGAAAACACAGCGGAAGCTGTCAGATATGCTGCATATGTATGTACTGATGATTTCTGGGTTCAGATTCAGCCTTCTGGCAATAATGCTCTTGAAGTAATTTTTTCTTCCAAGAAAGATAAAAATATAAATCAGGTAGAAAAAAGGTTCACAGAAGAACTTGCTGATGAAAAAATCCGTGAAAAAAGCAGAATGCAGAATATAGCTACTTCTGAAATGATAATCAGGAATGCTATATCCAGATTCAATCCTTCATTTGTTCATGATGAACAGCCGGCTTTATCAGCGGAACAGGAGCAGGAGCTTGATGATCTGATTGCAGAGGTTGAAAAAGAGCTTCAGGATGAAATGAACAGCAGCAGGAATAATGATCCTATGCATATAACTCAGACATGGGAAGAGGTCAACAGGAATGGAAAATAAGAAGAAACCTGAAAAATTTACTCTTCTTTTTCAGCATTGGAAAAAATATAAGAATAAAATTTTACTGACAAATGATTTTGGCGGAAATGTTGAAATTCCAGGAGAGGAATTTGAAAGTATTTGTTCAAAAGATTGTTCTTTGGCAGTATCTGATATCCCACAAGAACTTTTGGACAAAGGTTTTGCAGCTGAAATGATTGACCCGGAAAAACATTCTCTTTCATGGGTCAAAAGACATTGTAATGTGATGATGGCGCCAGTTCTTCATATTATGGTTATGACTGGACGGTGCAATATGCAGTGTGTATACTGTCAGGCAGGGTCACCGGGCAAGCAGGATAAGGTTCTTGATATGTCCCTGGAAACAGCGAAGAAAGCTGTAGATTTTGCATTTAATACATCTTCGCCTGTGCTGAATTTTGAATTCCAAGGCGGGGAACCTCTGCTCAATTGGAAAGTTCTTGCTGATACAGTAGAATATATCAGGGAAAAAGAAAAAAAATCTGCAAGAACAGTATCAATATCTCTTATCTCAAATTTCATTCTTATGGATGAGCAGAAAGCTGACTTTTTGCTAAAGAATGAAATCACGTTGTGTACTTCTCTTGACGGCCCTGAATATGTTCATTCTAAAAACAGGCATTCAGAGAATGATATTTCTTATGGAACAGTACGCAGATGGCTGAAATATTTTAAAGAACGCCATGATAATCAGAAAGGAAATTCATATAGAATTTTTAAACCAGGCGCTATTGTTACGGTTACAAAAAATTCCATTGGTCATGCTAAGGAAATAGTAGATGAATATGTGTCGGCCGGACTGGAGTCAATATATCTGCGCCCGGTTTCAAAAATAGGATATGCCGGCAGGAACTGGAATACAATAGGAATAACCCCTGCGGAATACCTTGATTTTTATTCTGAGGCTTTAAAACATATCATAGAACTAAATAAAAAAGGCGTCACCATATCTGAGCAGGCCTGTATTATTTTCTGCAGTAAAATATTTGATGCAGGAAACGGAGGCAATTACGATGTTGATTCCCCGTGCGGTGCCGGTACGGGTCAGATTGCGTACAACTATGATGGCAGCATTTATACCTGTGATGAAGGCCGTATGCTTGCCATGGAAGGAGATGATATTTTCCGCATTGGTTCTGTAGATGATCCGGTTGAAAAAGTACTTACAGCCGATGCTGTCCGCGCATGCAAATGCGCATCTGAGCTTAATGCACAGGCTATGTGTTCACGCTGTGCATATATGCCTTACTGCGGTACCTGCCCGGTGTTTAATTATGCAACGCAGGGGTCTTTTGCCGGAGATATGGCTAATAACATGCGCTGTGCTGTCAACAGAGGACAGATAGATTTTATACTGGAACTTCTTAAAGAAAAAGATAATGAAGCAATCCTGAAAAAATGGATAACGGGGAGTTATTAGAAAATGGCTTCGGAAATAATAGAGAAAAAAATTTTTTTTGCTTCTTCTGTATATTCTGCAGAGGCGGTGGATATGGCTGCGTTCATTCTTGAGGATAAAGTTGATTTTGTCATTGAGAGAAAAGATAATGGCATGGAAGTAACATTTAATCAATTTTCTGAAAATGAACCGGAAATTTTTGCAAATGAAGTGCTTAATCAGCAGTGCAGGATAGATGTTTCCAAAGTGTCGTCAGGGCTTACAAAACTTATTGTTTCAAAAGCCCTTATTTCTGCTATAGGTGGAGGTAAACGGGAATGAGTAAAACCGGTATAGTTGTAATTCTTATTGTTATCGCCATTCTTGCCTATATAAAACTTAATGAGCCTAAAATACAGGATGTAGGAAAAACTGCTTCTTCCAGTACTACAATAGATGTGGATCAGCAGGCACTTCCTGATTCGGCAAAGGGGCTTGTTGATGAAATCAAAAACGAGCATAAGGATGATAATTTCCAGGGCTTTCTAACTGATGCGGACAAAGAACAGGCAAGACGTATAGAAGAGCAGGTTCGTGAAGAGGAACGACACCGTCAGGAAGAAATGCGCCTGATGGAGATGGAAAACATAAAACCCGTTGAAGAAATTCCATTTGTTGCTGGAACATCAGGTCCCAGACTTAACTGGCCCTGCAAAACTGCAACTTTTGCTGAGATAATAGATTCATACGGAAGCGTATGGGGCAGAATGTCAGTCGCTCCGCATGATGAGAAATGGTATAAAGCTGTTGCGAACGGGCTTACAGATTATACTGCCTGCCGTGCTGTTACGTCAAATGACCCTAATGTGTGCGACAGGCTTTCTGTTATTGATTTGAATAGCAGTGAATTCGAAAATATTGCTGCTCACGAATTTAAAGGAATTACAGATACATGCAGGGAAAAACTTGCGAATTTCTATCTTACATTATATTCTGTTGGAAAAGCCAGTAGACGGTTATGTGATTTGTTTCATGCACCTGGAGTAGACGGCGATATATGTGTGCTGTCGCAGCAGAAAAGAGGCGAATCACTCTGTTCTTCGCTTGGATTGAATGAAGATGGAAAACAGAAATGTCTTTCCTATCTCCCTGAACAGGAATCGGACTGTTCCAGGCTGACAGGTGCTGTTGCTGAAGACTGCCGCGAAAACATGAAAATTTATCAGGCAGTTAAGTATGACAATGTTAAACTCTGTCCTTCAGGACGAGCTGGTGTTATATGTATGGCGTATTTCGCAAAGGAAAGTCCTGATGCATGCAAGTCCCATATGGACAGGCTCAGCAAAAACTACTGTAGTGGTGGCAAATATTCAGAATCAAGAAGTCCGCGCCACAAAAGCATAGTTTTTAACAATGGAAAAGGCAAGTAATATACTAAGCGTGAGGAGAAAATTATGAAAAAAAAGGATATAAGCAGATTTCTTAACAGCGAAGAAGGTAAAATCCTTAATTCAGATGTTGTGAAACTTGGAGTTACTTTAGGCATAATTGGGGCTGCAATTTCTGATGCGGATGTTGTTTCTGCCGGAACAAACAATCATGCTAATTTTTTTCAGCATAATCAGACTGCCCATACAAATTTGTCAATAAATCATAACGTTTTTAACACCTTGCATTTAAACTGGTCTTACAGTTCCAGTGTACCTGCGAATTCCCATTATAGTCATGTGGCGCATAATTCTCATAGTTCGCACGGTTCTCATGGCTCTCATGGCTCTCATGGCTCCCATGCGCGTGGCGGATGGTGCTGATTTTATCCGCCAACTGACTGTCTTGTAATAAGCTGAAAAGAAGAGGGATCCGGCAGGATTCCCTCTTCTTTTGTTAAAATAATATATCATGGAAGATAAAAAGAAAGCATTGGGACCGATAGAGGCTGCCAGAAAATATGGCTGGCCGCTTGACCGTCCAAAGATATGTGAGCTCGTTATAAATTTTACCTGCAACGCCAGGTGTCTGTTCTGCTATAACCCGAATTTTGAGCCTGAATGGAGTGAAGGGGAGCTTTCGCTTAAGGAGATAGCGAGGTCTCTGGCCAAAGGCAGGGAGGAAGGGGCCTGGTTTGCTGATATACTTGGAGGCGAAGTTACATTAAGAAAAGACCTGCCTGAAATAGGCCGCATTGCCCGCAAGCTGGGTTATAAAGCTGTTCAGATAACAACAAACGGGCTACTGCTTGCCGACTATGATTATGCCAAAAGACTGGTTGATGCCGGAATAAATGTCTTCCGTATGTCGCTTCATGCAAGCCGTGAAGATCTGAGCGACAGAATAACCGGTGTGCCTGGCGGTTTCCGCAAAACCGTAAAAGCACTTGAAAATATTGTTAAGCTTGACTGCCGCGCCGGAATAAACAATGTCATAATTCCGCTTAATTACAAATACCTTCCGGAGCTGCCTGCGCTTGTAACAGGACAGCTTGGCATAGATGCGTATCTGTTTATTTCTCCTCATTACCTTGGCGCCATGAAAACCAATGGCAATATTTACAAAATACAGTACAGGGATTATGTCCCTTATCTGCGCAAAGCCCTTCAATATTTTGAGAAAAACGGTATTGTACTTGAAAGTGCCTGTCTTAGCAATTTTGTGCCCTGTGTGCTTCCTGAATATGCAAATCTGATGGCTGAATGGAAATATCAGAAGCGTGATGATCTGCTTTTTGTGCCTAATAATGAACCGATGAAAGTGTATGAGATGAAGGAAAGCCAGCGTATGAAGGTGCCACGCTGCGCGGAATGTGCATATTCTGATATGTGCATGGGTTTTGAGCGTGAATATTATAATTATTTTGGCGGAGATGAGTTTGTGCCGCTTAAGGAAATACGGAAGGATTTTCCTTTAAAAACCTGCTACAGCAGTGATTAATGAGTGAAACAGTGATGGCTGCCAAAGAGATACAGAAACTTAAACTTGCGCTTACCACGGACTGTGTGCTTGAGTGCCATCACTGTAATATAGACAAGAAAGCAGGGCTTGAACTTCCCTTTTCATACGCAGAAAAGGGAATAAGAATGCTTATGGATTCCCCCGGAGTACAGAAGCGGCTTGAACTTTATGGTGGCGAGCCTTTCCTGAAAATGGAACTTCTGGAAAAATCAGTGAAATTTGCTGCCGGATATTCAGCAGAAAAAAAGAAACTGCTGTCTCTTTCCATAGCAACAAACGGAATTCTGCTGAATGAAAAAATTGTTGATTTTCTGCGTAAATACAGGATAAATCTTTCAATAAGTGTATCCGGGTCTAAGGAAAATCATGATTCATGCCGTATTTTTCCTGATGGACATGGCAGCTGGGATGCTCTTGAACCGAAAATAGACTATATTCTCGGAAAAATGAACCCTTATGATATAGTTGCGCTTGAATGTGTGGCGCCGGCAGGGGCTTCCAGGCTTTTTACGGATCTGTGCAGTCTTGTGAAAAGAGGTTTCCGTGTTATAAATATAGAATGTGTACATGGCATGGAATGGACTGACGGGCAATATGACGCCCTCTCTGATTCCATAAGCAGGTTTGCTGATTTTTTGTTTGGTGAAATATCAAAACATAATTTTATTATTCCAGAGCCTTTTATAGAATTTTTCCGCACAGGCGGACCAGATACGCCGGTATTCTGCCCGATGTACAGGGATCTGGAAATGTATCCGGACGGAGTTCTTTCTTTTTATCCTTTCGCCTTCCTTGATTACAAGGAAAGCCGTGATAAAGTGTGCATAGGTTCTGCGGAGAAAGGTTTATCTGAAAGGTACAGGGACTGTGAACAGAACAAAGACGAAAAACGCTGTGCTGAATGTGTTTCATCATATTACCGCATTCCAGGTCTTTCAGACGGGGCAGAGGCTTATTCACTGCGTACTGCACTGTTACGCAGAATTTTCTTTGATATTCTTAAAACAGCAAAAAAAGATAAGACTTTTGCTGAATATGCACGTTTTCTTGCCCGGTGCAGAAAAAATGAGTACAAGGATTACGGGAGTTCTGATATAAAGTGAGCAGATATCCCGCACTTACTATTTTTGATGCCGTAAAAAAATTCGGCTGGCCGGAACCTGGCTCGCCGATAATTTCCCGCGAGCTCCTTTTAGGCGATGCCTGCAATGCACGCTGTGTTTTCTGCTGTGCTAAAGATTTACAGGAAAAAGCGGTATGGCTGCCGGAGTCACTAATAAGGGAACGTATTGATAAATGGGCTTCTGAAGGAGCCTGGCTTGTCACATTCTCCGGCGGTGAGGTGACACTGTATCCGGGGCTGGAGAAAATTTCGGCGTACGCCAAAAAACGCGGTTTTAAATCTGTACAGATTCTTACCAACGGACTTAAACTGCGTGATTATGATTATGTGCGCAGGCTTGCAGATGCCGGGATAGACGAGGTGAAAATTTCCCTGCATGGTACCGACGCTGCCACGCATGACTGGCTTATGCAGGTTCCAGGAGCTTTTGACAATGCTTTTATTGCAACAGAGAATCTGAACCGTGCCGGGATAAAGGCTTCATTCAATTTTGCTGTAACGTCAAGAAATTATATGCAGATGCCGCTTTTCGCCAGATTGGCCGGAAGCAGGCTTGGAGTAACAGGATTCTGCTTCATGTTCAGTTTTTATTCCGGAGGAATGCTTGAAGAGGCCGGAGGCCTCGGTGTAAAATATTCTGCAGCTGTGCCTTATCTGAGGCTGGCTTTGCGCTATATGAAAGTAAAAAATATAGTGATAGAATCAAAAATGCTCAGTAATTTTGTCCCATGCGTGGCCCCGGAACTGACAAACCTTATGAGCGACTGGGGTTTCAGCGGGCCGGAGGCTGTTTCCAAGGTGGGCATAGGCGGAAAAGTACGTGAGGTGAAGGAAAGTTATCCGGAGCGCAAGACCAGACTGCCGTCGTGCGCCGGCTGTGTATACGCAGACAGGTGCTATGGCCCGGATTCAGGATATGTTAAGATTTACGGCGGAAGCGAATTCATACCGCATTATAAAGAGGAAAAAAATTTTCCTTATAAAACTCTTTATCCCTGATTCAATAAGTCCCGGTGGTATTTTAATCCGGATTTTACCAAGGTAATTACATGACGCAGGAACAGATTGAAAAGGCAGTTTCACTTGTGCATGATGTCCGTTACGGCGGTCTGCCCACCCATTTCCCTTCGCTGACTGCCTGGGACAGCGGTCCTCTTTCCCGTGCGGAACAGAGTATGCTCTGGACTGAAAGCCTGCGTGAAAATCCCCAGCGTGAAGCCGGAATATATCTGAACATACCTTTCTGCAGAAAAAAATGCGCCTTCTGTTTTCTCGATGTTAAAGGGGGCTCTGTTTACGAAGAACAGGAAAAATATATATTGGCTGCTGAAAAGGAAATGGCTTTTTTTGCCCCGGTATTCGCGGAAAAGGAAATATCCTGTGTATACATAGGCGGAGGAACGCCTAATTTCCTTCCCGCATCACTGCTGAAAAGAATTCTTATTTCACTTAAACATTATTTCAGGATAAAGCCTGGAGCCCAGATATCGATGGAATCAAATCCTGATTTCTTCGATGAGGAAAAAGCTGTGGCTGTGGCGGAATGCGGTGTTTCCATGCTGCTTATGGGAATACAGAGTTTCAGCGCCACGGTGAACAGGGATAACGGACGGGCTCAGGATGTTACAAGGATAAAAGATGCTTTTGATCTTGTAAGGCGTGCAGGTATAAAACATATAAACGCAGATCTGCTCTGCGGGCTTAAAGGACAGACAAAAAAAGATTTCATACGTGATGTACTGCTGCTTTCCAGGCTTCGCCCTACGCAGATTCATCTTAACAGGATAAAGCCGCTCGCGGGGACGCTGCCGCCTGAAATAAAAAAAGAACTTTACTCATGGCAGCAGGCCGGACTTGAGATACTGCGTCGCGCAGGCTATACTGTGCTTGACGAGGAAAGTGCCTGTCTTGACGGAATAAGAAACCAGCAGGGGAATTATATTTTTCATCTTGATAATTCTCTGCTTGGGCTTGGTTCCGGAGCCATGTCTCATGCCTGGGGCAGGCTGCGCAGCCGCAATATTGTTTCCCCTGCCGAATATTCTGAATCAGCATTGTCGGGCGGGGCTTTCTCACAGCTTTATATGAAAACAGGCATTGAAGAGGAACTGATCCATTATCTCATGAATACACTGCTGCACGGCGTAACTGTTATGCCTGAGGAAGTCCGTGAAAAATTTGGCGCAGCAGGTGAGGAGTTTTTCCGCAGGAAAGCTGCAGATATGGCCTGCCGCGGTTATATAGAGGAATCAGACGGTGGATGGAAATGTGAAATGCGTATGCAGGACTGGCTGGGGGTGACTGCGGCACTTTACGGAGAGGAAATGCTTGAAAGAATAATACGGAGGAACGGACTGTGAGTATTCAGTACGACGCACAGAGAATTGTGCATCCATATTATCTTTCATTCCGCCGCCTGAACGGCGGCAAAGTACTTCTGACAAACGCGGCAGGCGGAAATATAGTTGTTTCCGGAGAAATATTTGACAGATTCATTCATGGCGGACTTCCTTTCGATGAAATGCCCGTAGGGCTTTCTGAGCAGGGGTTTGTAAGTGAGACAGCTGACAGGAATATTTACAGGAAAGAGATTTTAAACCGTTATTTTGAAGGCTGGAAGTCTCCTCATGTACATATAATATCGCTTAGTGCGGTATGCAGGCTTTCCTGTGTTTACTGCTGTGCTTCTGCTTCGCCGGTGGACCGCCGCAGAATGAACAAGGAAACGGCGGACCGTATACTGGATTTTATTTTTTCCCTTGACCCGGAAAGATATCTGATAGAATTTCAGGGCGGAGAACCTCTTGTTACTTTTCCATTGCTGAAATACATCGTGCTTAAAGCGAAAAAAAAGGCGATTGGTAAGAAAAAACAGGTTTTTTTCTCCGTGGTTACCAATCTTTGGGAATGTGACGAGGAAAAATTCCGTTTTCTTACTGAAAACAATGTTACCGTATGTGCATCTCTTGACGGGCCACGGTTTGTTCACGACAGAAACCGCCCATGCTCCTCTGCTGCCACCGGAGCAGAGCTGGTTAATGCCGGGCCGCATGAACGCGCGTCTGCGTGGCTGAAACGTTTCGCTGATTATGCTGCCCGTAATAATACCGAGGCACCTAATGCCATATGCACTGTCACAAAGCATTCGCTGCCTTATGCACGGGAGATTGTTGACGAATTTCTGTCCTGCGGACTTAAACGTGTACAGTTAGGACCGGTTGATCCGCTTGGCCGCGCAGCGGCAGCGTGGAACACAATAGGTGTTTCTTCAGATGAATTTCTTGATTTTTATGGCCGTGCAGTAAACTATATGCTGGAGCTGAATAGCCGGGGTATTCCCGTGTATGAGAAGGCTGCACTCGCTTTCGCAAAGCAGCTTCATGGAACGGTCAGACCACGGTATCAGAATCTGGATATATTATACCGGCTTGCATATAACTGGGACGGCGGAATATATGGTTCCGACGAGGCCCGTATGCTTTCAAACAGTGGCGATGAAACTTTCCGTCTTGGTTCCGTATATTCTGACACATTCAGGAAAATAATACGCAGGCCGCTGGCAATAAGACTTGTGGCTTCAGCGCTTACTGAACTGCGGCAGCCTATGTGTTCCCGCTGCCCGTCGTCGCTTTACTGCCGCGTTCCACCTGTATATAATTACATTACACAGCATAGCATTGCAGGAAATATGGCGGTGAATGAGCGCTGCCGCCTTTACCGCAGTGTTTATGAACTGCTTTCATCAATGAATTCCGATCCCTGTAAATATGAGATTTTCAGGAAATGGAGCGAAATGTATGACTGAGGGTGGAAAACCGTCTTTGAATAAGCCATGCAATGAAAGATTCCGTAAACTGGAAATATACCCGGGATATGCCTGCAGCCGCTCCTGCCGTTTCTGTTTTGTTTCCCGGAGGGACCGGGAAAAATATCGTGACCCGCTTCCTTTCCGTACAGTGTGTGAGACGATTTACAAATCATATCATCAGGAAGGAAGCCGGACTATTGCTGTTTTGGGCGGAGAGCCTACACTTTACCGGGATCTTCCTGCAGTATTGTCTTTTGCAAACCGGGTAGGCTATGTAGGTTCTTTGTTATTTACAAACGGATTCCGCTTTGCGGAACCTGGATATGCGGAGAAAATGGCTGAACTTAAACTTAATGCGGTTCAGATAAATCTTCCTTCGCATGATCCCGAAACCTTTGATTATCTTACAAGATCGGAAAACGGGCTGGAAAGGGCAGTAAAAGCGCTGGAAAACCTTCGCCGTGCCAATATAGTTACAACAGCAGTGTGTGTGCTTACCAGGCAGAACTGTGACAGTCTCGCGGATTATGCTGCTTTCTATCGTAGCCTGGGGGTGCGTTTTTTCATGGTTCATTATACGAAATTCCTTGGAAATCTGGATCCGGACGAGAAAGAAAATACTGAAAACATCAGGTCAATAGCTGTGCCGATGAGCACTGCGGCAGAAGGTGTTTTCCGTATGACAGATTATTGTGTGGCAGAGGGCATTGTCCCTCCTTTTGTGGAGATAATACCTCCGTGCATCATGGGAAAATACGCATCCAGAGTTATAGATTTCATTCAGGATACGGATGACGCCGGTTCTGAGACGCTGATACAGCCTGGTTTTGATTTCTCAAAAACATATGATGTCTCATACAGAGGCAGGGTGCGCCTTCCCTGTTGTACAGGCTGTATATGGGGAAGCCGCTGCTGTGGCGTTGAAGCTAATTATGTTAAACTTTTCGGATATTCCGAATTTAAGGCTGTAACAGAGGAACCGGAGCCCTATTATTCCGTGATTCCGGAAAATGAGCGCAGGGATCTTTTCCGTACACTTCCTGATCTTACGCAGGAGGCATATCTTACAGGTCATGGGGAGAGTCTGGATGGACTTGTCTAATAATTTTCAGTTTAATTCAACTGCTACTTCAGCCGGAATTTTTCATTCGGATGACTGTGGACGCTGGTTTTTAAGTGACAAATCGGGCCGGCTTCTTATACAGCCGCCGGATTTTCCTGAAGAACCTCAGCATTATCTTATGTCTTCCGGGGCATTTTACGGGCCAAGTCTTCATATACTTGTTGTTACGCTT
>CACZRG010000098.1 GCA_902783485.1 uncultured Elusimicrobium sp. | reverse complement strand
TAAAGCACTATTATGCAGCCGAGGCCGGCTATTCCTGTGCCGGTTATGAACCACGATGTAGGAACTTCTATTGGTGCAAGAGGGTCATGCGAAGTGTCTTTTTTGCCGGTGAAAAGCGAGGTTATTCCGCTGAATGCCTTTAATATGGTTTTCCACTGCTTCGCGAAAGCGTAAAGCGCCGAAGTAACCATAATTGCGGCGCCGGTCCAGGTGCTCCATGACACTATGGCGCGGTATCCCACGGCATCCGGGTCTATTGCCCCGGCATTCACTGCGTACGGCGCGAGTACAGCATAGTTCAGCGTTGCGCCGAAAAGCAGGGACCAGCACATTTTCCAGCCGATTATGGCACCTGCCGCAATCATAAGCAGGCTTACCTCTGCGGAAATTGTCCATTTCGGCAGAGGAATCCCCTTTATGCTGCCGGGAAAACTCAGCATTCCGCCTGCGAATATGCCGCCTTCACCGAAAATTTTTGCAACAATGCCATTGCCCCAGTTCCATAAGCCCAGGAAAGGCTTGCCGGAATCACGGAACCAGCCGAGGAGCGCTCCTATTAGCCCTGCCCATGCGAGCGCTTTGGCTTTCTGTGTCGCTTCCTTTCCTTCTGCATGAAGGCTGCGCAGTGTTTCGGCAGCAGCTATCCCGCTGGGGAATTTAAGCTGCTCAATATTTATCATCTGCCTTTTCATGGGGATTGCAATGAATACGCCTAACATGGCAAGGAAAATTGTCCATAGTACCAGAATATGCCAGGGCATATGTGTGCCGGTAATGAGCAGATATGCGGCAATGGCGCTTGTCATTGTTCCGCCTGTTGAATATCCTGCTGACGAGGCTGTTGACTGCATACAGTTGTTTTCCAGAATGGTCATTGAGGAAATTTTTATTCCGGCAACACCGAGTGCCGACTGAAGTGATTTCCATATTGCGAAGGAAAGTATGCACGCTGTTATGGCCACGCCCAGGCCCCAGCCGGTTTTTAATCCTACATACAGGTTTGAAAGCGACATGAATCCGCCTAACAGCGCGCCCATTATAACGGCGCGTACCGTAAGCTGTTTCATATGGTCGCCCTGATAAACATCACGGAACCATTTGAGTTCCGGATCATTCGCGGCCTGTTCGTCTGTAATCAGGCTGCGCGGGTCTTTCATTGTGTCATTTTGGGAAATGTTATTCTGTTTTTCGTTTGCTTCCATAATAAAGCCTCTTGATAAATAAACTATATAAAATATGGGCGCGCGGTTAAAGAATAAATTTATGTTTTATTTTTTGTCTTCTGTATGCGGCAGACGTGACTTGAGCATCTGCAGCAGGCTGTCCGCGCTGCATTCAAGGTTGTCGGTACAGATAATCAGGGAACATGAATATTTATCTGATAATTCCCTGCTGCCTCCGCCCGGCAGGGTATTGCTGTTAATAATTTTTGCGGATTCAGCGAATTGTGACTGTGGCCTTAGCATGGCAGCTATATAATTTCTTGTTATTGTACCGTTTACGGTTCCGTCTGTGAATTTATTGCTTTTTATCGTATTTACCTTAACTGAAAATTTCTCAAAATCCTCAAAGTCATTCCAGGACACAGGCCCTGTTCTGTTTAATTTTGTACAGTCGGTAAGCCCGTCGCGGCCTATTATAATGCAGCCTTTGAACAATGGAATAAGCAGCGCCAGAAATAGTCCTGATGCCATGGCAAGCATAAAACATATTATTTTTGAAAACATATATTCCGCCTCGCCGGATAAAAGCATGATAATGCTTCCGGCGCAAAGAACAGAAGCTGCCACAGCGTAAATATAAATTCTGCCTTTGCGTGTTCTGATTACAATATCTTCCTGAATTTCCTGCTGCATTTTTACAATGCTCTGGCCTTTCATTACTTTCCTTTAACAGAGCCTTTTATATTAATCCAGAGTTTTAAGGAAATTATATAAAATCCATAGAAGATGAAATTCTGTTAAAAAAACGGCTGTTCCGCAGCAATGTTTCATGCGCCCATGTTTCAAAAAATATGACAATATGCCGTCATAATGGCATTGTATAATCAGTTATGTCCGTCGGAAAAATGTTGTTCTGTATGGAAGGCAGATTTTTATAATATAATTAAGGAACTGCTTCCGTTTTTCCGGCGGGGCTTTCATGCAGGGAGATTTTATGAAACTTTTTTACAGTCCGCATTATACCGGCCATGTTTATACAGGGCTTGAAAACGCAGAAAATGGCATATTGTTTGACACAGAAACAGTCAGCACGCAGGGACTTCTTGACAGAATAAAACTGCACGCTGGCATAAGGCGCAGGATAAAGCCGCAGGGGGAACGTTTTGTAGCCTATTACAAGGCCATGGCCGCATACATGAAGGATAAAAGGGAAAGCGTATTCCGGGAATCCTTTAATACAGACCCGCTTAAGACAGCGGAGCAATGCCTTGCCTGGCGCGATGCTCTCGCCGCAGCAGGCTGGAACTCCGAAACGCAGGCACAATCCGCAAGGCTTACGGCATTGCAGGGCATAGAAAAGCATTTCACAGACGGAAAAAAGGAAAACTTTTCCCTTGCGGAAGATATTTTTGAAATAACGGCAGAAATAAAAAATGGCTGCCCCCTGCCGCAAAACCTTGAAATACAGATGCCTTTTGAACCGGACATTCTCCCCCCGGCAGAAAGAGGCCTGATTGAAGCCTTGCAGAAAAGAGGCGTTGAAATAGAAATAATGCCTTGCAGGGAAAACAAAAACACAAACCTTGGCAAAATAACCGCCTTGCTGGAAGGCAAAAATGCCGAAAAAGAAATAACCCTTGATAAAGATGACAGCACATTTAAAATATGGCATTTTGCGGACAGGACTGAATCCATGAAATATCTAAGCAGACTGCCCGCAGATAAATTCAGCGCATGGATAAACGAAAATAATCAGGAACTTGACAGCTGGCTGAAACTTGCCGGAAAACCTGCCGCCGGGTCCAATATCAGCGGTTTGCCGCAGATAGCACAGCTGCTTGTAATTGGAATTTCCCTGTTTTCCCGTCCATTAAATATTTACCGTCTTATGGACTGGCTTAATATGCCATCAAGCCCTCTGCAAAAAAAACTGTGTGGAAAACTTGCTGACAAAATAGCAGCCACAGGCGGTTATTATAACGATGAATGTAAGAAAGTCATAGATGAATTTCTGAATTATGATTATTCAGACAAGGATATTGAAGAAAAAGAAAGAAAAGAGAAAATTTCAAAAAACAAAGACCGTGTTGACAATTTCTTGTATTTCTTTGAAAAATCACAAAATGAAAAAAATGAAATAGAAATTTCAAAAGCAAGAAATTTTGTAATAAATCTGAAATTATGGTGTGCAAGTCAGATAAATCTGAACGACAAACTTAATCCGTATGAAAAATCACAGCTTGTATTTGTAAAAGACCAGTGCAACGCCATGCAGGATATTCTTTCAGCCGAAACATCTGAAACAATAGAATACAAAAAAATAGAATCCATGCTGGGCAGCATAAATTCCGCTGTTGAAATGCCCCTTTATCAGGCTGAGGAAAACTGCCATAATGTAATAGATTCCTTCGGCAAAATGGCTGCCAGTTCACATAAGACAATATGCTGCGGTTTTTATGACAAACCGGAAGAAAAACTTAGATATTCCTTCCTTTATGAAGAAGAAAAAACAGAGCTTAAAAGCCTAAATTTTTGGGAAGAGGAAAACGAACGCAAGTTCAACAAAATTTTAATGCTTATGCCTTTTATGTACTCCGAAAATCTTGTCCTTGTAATTGCAGACAAAAACGGTACGGAAAACACAAAAAAGCACCCTGTGATAATACGCCTTGAAAATCAGATAAAAAAAGAAAGTTTCAAAGAACTTGTAATAGAGCATAAAGGCCAGGAAATAGAGAAAACAGAAGAAAAAGATATTGTTGACAACCGTCTTGCTGCGGATGCTTCTTCTTTTGAAATAGATAAGGGAATAATAACGCCTCGGCCAAAGGAAAGTGCGACATCGCTGGAAATGCTGATACAGAACCCGCTGGACTATGTATTTAAATACTTGGCAAAAATCAAGCCGGAGGGAATTGCTGCAATAAATGACATTGTGCCTACAAAAGGTACTGTAGCCCATGCAGTGATAAAGGCCATTTTTGAGCCGTCAGAAAATGAGCCTGACAAAGGCACTGAAGAATACATAAATGCCAATTTTGAGAAAATATTCAATGAGCAGCTTGAACAATGCGGGGCAATTCTTCTTCTGCCGGAAAATCATTTTGAAAAGGAACTTTTAAGGAATCAGCTAAAAAAATCTCTTGGGCTTCTTAGAAAAACATTTGAAGATAATAATCTTAAAGTGAAATACTGCGAAAAGGAGTATGTTCAGGAAAATATGCTGGAAAATGCAGAAGCACAAGGCATAGCGGACATGATTCTTGAAGACAATAGCGGCAATATTTATCTTTTTGACTTCAAATGGACCGGAAATGACAACAAATACGGCGATATAATACGGGAAAACCGTTCCGTGCAGCTGGCTTTGTATTCCGCCCTAATAAAACAGTCCGAAAACAAGGACGTAAAGGCGGCTGCATACGTTCTTTTGCCAAAAGCAACAATAATAACTCCCGGCGAAAATCTGAAAGGCAATAATGTCATTCCTATAAATGATGCAAAAGACATGGAAAATGTTTTTGAAACAGTCAGAAATTCTTATAAATACAGAATGAAGCAGCTTGAAAAAGGCATATTGGAAATAGCTGATGGCCTTGCGGATTTTGATTATTTCAATGATACGGAAAAAGAAAATCTTGTTCCTCTTGAAACAGAAGAAATAAAAACAGATCATAGCAAAAAAAATGTAAAAAAGCATGACAAATACAGCGATTATTTATGCTTTAAGACAAGAAAGGGGGAAGCAAAATGAAAAATATCACATATATCAGTGCAAGCGCAGGCAGTGGCAAAACTTATGCAATAACAACAAAACTATGTGACATTATAAGGGAAGGCAGGGCAGAACCTGAACAGGCAATACTTACCACATTTACAAAAGCGGCAGCAGCGGAGCTTAAGGAAAAAGCCAAGGCAAAACTTTGCGAAAACGGCCTTTATGAGCAGGCGGAAAGGCTGGAACAGGCAATGATAGGCACTGCACATTCCGTGGCGGAATCTTTCATAAAAAAATACTGGCATATTTTAGGCCTTTCCCCTGAACTTAATGTTATGACAGATGAAGACGTGAAGTTTTACAGAAATCAATCCCTTTACACAGTGCCTACAGGTAATGAACTGTCATTTTTGCATGATTTTGCGGAGGAATTTGGCTTTAAACACAAATTCGGCAGTGATAAACATGGCATAAATTACGATTTCTGGAAAGAACATCTTGAAAAAATAATTGAATACAGCATAAATTACGGCATTACGGATTATGAAAAAAGCAGAGAAGAATCAAAAAAACTGATAACAAGCCTTTGCGAACCTGGGTTAAAAAGGGAAAATCTGCCTGATGATGAGGAAATAAAGAAAAAATTTATTGAAATTATAAAAGAGGATGAAAAAATAAAAGTTAGCGGCGAGCAAGAAAAAAGAAAAAAAAGCACAGAATCCATAATAAGACATATCAGATTATCATTTATAGATTTATATAATTTATCCGAAATAGGTTTTCCTAAAGACATAAAGCGTAAGGATGAATATATGAGTTTATTTGAAAACCTTGC
>CACZRG010000097.1 GCA_902783485.1 uncultured Elusimicrobium sp. | reverse complement strand
CTTTATTATGAAACATCAGGCATAACATCACAAAAATCACAATCCACGCGTAAAGCGTACACGTAATTTAAGGAATAGAAAACAAAATAATGCAGGAATATACCCTGAAATAATGCGTAGTCAAGGAGAGCAGGCACAGTGTTTCTGCCGGTAATGTGCTGTCCAGACATAAAAAATGCGCGGGGCGGGACTCGAACCCGCAAGCTGTTAGGCACACGCCCCTCAAACGTGCGTGTCTACCAATTCCACCACCCGCGCAAAAATTTCTGCAGATATGCCTGTTTCATTTATGATACTGCCTTTTGAACAGGCTCTCTAAAGAACTATAGAAACAGTATAACAGTTTTTTTCAGTCCGTGTCAACAGTTTATAATTCAAATAAGGAAGCTGCGGCAGAAAAACGCAGCTTCCTCTACGGGAATTTCAGCGGAAATAATTATCCCGGTTGTATATATAATAGAAGTCAAACGGCTCCAGACGTGGCAGCGGTACATATTTTACACCGTTTGCGTCGGTCTGCTCCTCTTTCATACCAAGAAGACTGATGATAAGATTTGAGGAAGAATTCTTCTCCGGCTTCTTCACCACTCCGGTTTCCTCCACACGTTTTACCACCTTGTCCACCCAGTGAAGTTTTACTGCCTTGTCGCCGTACTCCTCCCAATCGCCATCTGAATTATGCTCATACATTTTCTTGCGGAAAGCCTCAAGACTGAGCCCCATTTTCTTTGCAACAGGTGTATTCATACGGCGGTCAAGCTCGCGTGCGGCTTCAAGCGCCTCTTTCATCTGAGTCATGTTTCCACGGCTGCCACTGCTCATCTGATGATGCAGGATTATCGCGTTTTCATAAATGAATGAATGCGGAGCAAGTGTTGTTATAACAGCAGCCATGCTCGCAGCAAAAGATTTAACTACTACGTAAACCGGTGAGCGGCTGCTTTCCATGGCTTTCAGAATACGGTATCCGGCGCGGACGGAGCCACCATAATTGGTATCTATCACAATGAAAATGGGAGCGGTGGAAACATTGTTGAAATACTCTATTCTCTCATTCACATAATCGGCTGTTGTATTCATTACAAGTCCGTTCATGGGAATGCGCCTGTCGCTTATTGTAAGTGTACCTGTCTTTTCATCAAAAGGCTTGGAAAGGTAAAGCGGTTCTGTATTGGCTTCCTTCTTCCAGTCATCCCTGCTGCCACGCATTTCAAGCTCTATTTTCAGTTTTTCAGCAGCAGCCCTAAGCATTTCATTTTCATGCTTTGCCTTCTTTTCCTCATAGTCCATGCGCTTTATGGCCATGTCTATTTCGTTTTTTTCATCTGTAAGCGCTAAGGTTTTAGCCCTTATCTCCTCGGAAGTTATATCATGTTCTGCCTTGAGTTTTGCAAATCTGGCAGTAAGTTCAGCAAGTTCCTTTTTCTGTTCTTCGGAAACAAGTTTGTTTTCGGTTATAAGTTTAAGCAGACGCTCATTGTCGTTTTTCATCTGCTCTTTAAGGTTTTCATCATAAATTTTATTATTGTAGGAAATACGTTCGTATTTGTCCTTAAGATCCTTCAATTCTTTTTCAGCTGCTGTAAGTTCCGGTTTTGCCGGTGCAGTCTGTGAAACCGCGGGAGTTGCTTTTCCGGATGTTCCTGTCTCTTCTGCCTGAACTGTCAAAGGCATTAAGACAAACATAGCTGCAAGCGCCGCGAACATGGTAAATTTCATAAATCAGCCTCCTGTATATAAATTCAGTTTATTAAGTTTAAGCCGCAAAAAGCAAGAACCATATAAATAATCCCGCCGGGAAAATAAATTCCAAATATGATAAAATATATTAAATGTTAACATTCCTGTATATTGTTCTGGCGCTTTTCTTTCTTGCGCTTAATGCTTTTTTTGTCCTTTCTGAATTTGCAATAGTAAAAATACGCGACACACGCCTCAAGGAACTTGAAGAACATGGAAATAAAACAGCTTCCGTTGCGCGTGGAATAGTAAAGGATCTTGAGGCTTATCTGGCCACTGCCCAGTTGGGCATAACAATAGCAAGTCTCGGTCTGGGCTGGGTTGGCGAACCGCTTGTCGCTCATATCACGGCCCCCCTGTTCGGTCTGTGCGGGGTTACGCTTACACCCGGCATATCACGTACTGTATCAATAATTCTTGCATTCCTGTTCACTACCATGTTTCATGTGGTACTTGGCGAGCAGGTTCCAAAAAACATATCCATACGCATACCAGAGGAATCAGTTCTTTTCGTGGCAAGGCCGCTTAAAATCTTCCATACTGTTTTCTATCCGCCCATGTGGCTGCTGAACAAATGCACACTGCTTATCTTAAAACTTCTTAACATAAAACAGAATGTGGAAGAAACAGTTCATACAGATGAAGAGCTGCGCATGATTTTAGGCGAATCGCAGGAATACGGAAGGATATCTCTTGGCCGCCTTATGATGTTCGAACATCTTTTTGATTTCGGCAAGACGGAAGTACGGGAGGTTATGACGACCCTGCCTAATATAGCATTTCTGAATCCGGCCTCCACATGGCAGGAAACGCGGGAAGTACTTAAAACACGACGTTTCTCAAGATACCCACTGCTTGCACCTGATGCGGTGAAACATTATTATGTCCATCTGAAAGACCTTGTATCCGTGCTTGACGCTGAATCCTTCGCACCTGCGGACAAACCCGAATTTGAGGATCTTAAAAGGCCGCTTTTTGAAATTCCAGAGTCAATGACTGTTGAAAAGGCACTCAGGATATTTCAGGAAAAGCGTCTGCAGCTGGCACTTGTACGCGGTGACAATGGCTCTCTGGCCGGACTTCTTTCGATGGAAGATATTGTTGAGGAGCTCACAGGCGAAATACGCGATGAATTTGACAAACCACCTGTGCTTACACTTAGTTCTATCTTTCACCCTGAAGCATGTATGCTGAATCTTAAATCGCTAAAAAAAGAAGGCGCAATCAGGGAACTTATAGAATGTCTGCACAAGGATTATCCGCGTTTCGACAAAGAGGCGGCTGTTTCCGCCGTGCTTAAAAGAGAGAACAGTTTTTCGACAGCACTTGGGCATCATACCGCTTTTCCTCATGCCAGGCTGCCTGATATAAAACACCCTATTCTCGCGGTGGGAAAGAGCCGCAAAGGCATTAATTTCCCCTCTGCAGACAAACAGCCCGTAAAACTGATGTTTCTAATACTTACGCCTTACAAAGAGCCGGCACTTCAGCTCGCCATACTGAAAGAACTTTCAGGGCTGCTTATGAACAAAACACTGCTTAAAAGGCTTTTTACTGCAAAAACCCCTGACGCAATAATGGATATTTTCTGTACCTTTGAAGACAAGGTGATGGATTGATAATACATTTTTTTAGTGCCAATGGCTCAAAGCAGTCAAGGCACATCAGACACAATAAATTTAAGCCGGGCATATCTTTTACTTTTCTGAAGTCTGCTTGGCCGGTGCAGAGGATATTTCTAAAGTAACAGCGGAAGGTTCTATTATTTTGTTTATATTGTCCTTTTCCATATAAACCCACAGGCCTCTCTGTCTGTTTCTGGAAATATTTACATAATTTTCCAGACCGGTTCTAAAAGCCGCACGTACAGCGCCGTAATCAAGCTGGACAAAAAAGCCATCGCTGTATACTTCCCCGTCACGGCCCATAAACGCAGCTTTTTCCGCGCTGTTGCCAGGCGAGCGCAGCCACCACCAGGAAACAAACCGTGCGCCACTATGCCTGTACCTGTATCTGTCGCCACCCCGTCTGAAAGCGTAAGGAGTAAGTCTTGCTACCGTGCTAACATATTTACGCAGTTTTACGTTGCCTTTGTTCCCGGGACTGATATATTTTTCTGCTTCAGGTATGCTTAGCAGGAATATCCGATCCTTAGTATCTTCTCCTGTGGAATTATGTATACTGGATATTCTTATCTCTCTTTTTTCCCTTTCGTTAAATATGTTTTCGTAAAATCCGCCGTTAAGCCATTTACGAATCGTGCAGTTTTTCCATGTTACCGGAACCGCCTCCGTGTTATACTCTTTGGCCTCTATTCCATAACTGTTCAGCAGCAGAAATGTTCCATCTGCTTCTTTATCAAGTATTATCCATTCAACAGGTTTTTTCCGTCCGTTTCTGCCATATGGATAAACACCCATAAGCACAGCGTCGCCTGGTTCCTGTGTATACACAGGCAGTTCAGGCATCAGCCAGATACACATGGTCAGCACAATGAAAACAAAATGTTTCATATTTCAAATTGTATAAAACACCCACAAAGAACAACAAAAAACAGCGCTTCTTTTCCGGAAGCGCTGTTTTCCCTACTATGCAGACTAACTATTTT
>CACZRG010000096.1 GCA_902783485.1 uncultured Elusimicrobium sp. | reverse complement strand
CTCAACCGCCTGGACATTTATGGTTTTGTCCTCATTGAGCGGCAGCCTCATTGTTCCAAAGCCCAGACGTGGCAGTTTCAATCCTTTAAACTCAGAATAATACATAATTAATCCTTATAAGTGCACGGACAGAAATTTTACTTCCTCACAGCATAAAAATCCTGCCGTTTACTTATGATTATCCTTATATAGTATAACAGCTATAAATATAAAATGCAATGTTTTATTAGTATTTTTGAGTCTTTTTTGACAAAAAAACTCTTTTGTAAAATATCATTATGGCAGGCCGGGTTTACATCTGCATTGATTTAAAATCCTTTTTCGCTTCCGTTGAATGCGCGGAGCGTGGTCTGGACTGCATGAAGACAAACCTTGTTGTCGCCGATTCATCGCGTGGAGACAAAACCATTTGCCTTGCTGTTTCCCCGTCAATGAAGGCACTGGGAGTAAGGAACCGCTGCCGTCTTTTCGAGATTCCAAAGGGAATCAAATACATTACAGCGCCACCGCGTATGCAGAAATACATTGACTATGCTGCGGATATTTACGGCGTTTACCTGCGTTACATCGCGCCTGAGGATATTCATGTATATTCAATAGATGAGGTTTTCATAGACGCCACATCGTATCTGCCGCATTACAGGCTTACCCCGAAACAGATGGCAGTAAGATTAATGGATGCCGTGCTGAAGCACACCGGTGTACGGGCGGCGGCAGGCATAGGCACAAATTTATATTTAGCGAAAATTGCGCTGGATATTACGGCGAAGCATTCACCTGATTTCATAGGCATACTGGACGAAGATTCCTACAAACGCACCCTGTGGGATCACCATCCTCTCACGGATTTCTGGCGCGTCGGTCCCGGAACTGCAGCCCGTCTTGCGAAATACAATATTTTCACTATGAGACAGATAGCGCAGGCCCCGGAAAACCTGCTTTACCGTCTGTTCGGGGTTGACGCCGAGTTGCTTATAGACCACGCCAGAGGCATAGAGCCATGTACAATAGCAGATATAAAGGCATACAGACCTAGACAGAACAGCAGCATAAGCCATGGGCAGGTACTCATGCGGGATTATAACATAGACGAGGCAGAACTTATAGTAAAGGAAATGGCTGATCTGATATGCCTGAATCTTGCCGAAAGAAATCAGGTTACAGACTGTATTTCATTAGGAATTGTATATGCGCGCCCTTCGGAAAACGGTTCCGATGGGGCAAACCACAGGCTGCCACAGAAAACAGGCTCGGATCTTGAAATAATCCCGGCATTTGTAAAACTGTTCAGAAAAATTGCGGATCCGGCAAAGAAAATACGTAAAATATATCTCGGCTGCGGAAATCTTACAGATGACGGCGGCCCGGTACAGGCAGGACTTTTTGATACTCCTGAAAAGACGGAACTTGCCGAAAAGCACAAAAAAGCAGTAAAAACCATAATTGAAATAAAAAAGAAATTCGGAAAAAACGCTGTTCTGCGCGGAATAAATCTGGAAAAGGCTTCCACAATGCGTGAAAGGAATATGCAGATAGGCGGACACAAAGCCGGTGACATTCATAACTGACACAAAAAAATCATGGGACATAAACCTGTTAACAAAATGCCGGTTTCCGAAAGGGCCAAACAGTTCGCCCCGTTTGCTGCGGTACGCGGACTTGCGAAAGCACTTCGCCAGAAAGAACTTGAAATTCTCTCGATGTCAAAACCTGAACTTTCGGAGGAAGCAACAGCCGCGATAAACCGTGAACTTCAGGAACTTCACCCCGGCAAAAGAATAAAAGCGGAATATTTTTTCAACGGCAGAATACTGACTGTTTCAGGCCCGGCGGAAATCTGTAGCGGATTTCTTACAGTAAACGGAATAAAAATTCCATTTACGGCACTGCTTTCAGTAAAATCCACAGGTAACGAAGGCTGAAATGGGCGTATTCAAAAATGAATATTTAGCGCACCTGCGGCCTGAAAACATGAAGTATCCTGGCAATTCCGGGCAGAAAGTGACACGATATACATTTTTGCTACAAAGCAGCAGAAAAACAGCAGTTTTCACTGGGTTTTAAATTGTTATAATATCATTATATTTAAACACTGTTTGTAAATTTTTCGCAGTTTTCGGAGGAAAAAATGAAAGATAATACTTCCGTGCAGGAGCTTGAGCCAGGCCGGCACGATGAAAAAACTTTTATGCAGATTGTCCTGATGTGCGTGGGATTCTTCGGCATACAGTTCGGCTGGGGTCTTCAGATGGGAAACATGAGCAGTATTTATTCCCGCCTCGGAGCAGATCCCGCTGCAATTCCCATGCTGTGGCTGGCGGCGCCTATAACCGGCCTTATAATACAGCCTTTAGTCGGCTTCTTCTCTGACCGTACCTGGTGCAGCCTGGGCCGCCGCCGTCCGTACTTCCTCGGCGGAGCCATTTTCTCAACCCTCGCACTGATATTCATGCCGCTTTCCACCGCAGTGTGGATGGCTGCCATGTGCCTGTGGATACTTGATGCCTCCGTAAACATAAGCATGGAGCCTTTCCGCGCCTTCGTTGGTGACCTGCTTCCGTCACAGCAGCGCAAAGTAGGCTATGCCATGCAGAGTGTTATGATAGGCGCCGGTGGCGTTATTGCCTCTTTCATGCCCACAATTCTTACAAAAATGGGCGTAAGCACCGCTACCACCGCGGCCTCCCCCATACCGGCAACCGTGCGCTATGCCTTCTTCATTGGCGCAATTGTACTTATAACGGCAATCGTGGCTACGGTTTCCACAACAAAGGAATATCCTCCTGAAAACATGGAAGAGTTCAAAAAGATGAAGGAACAGTCCTTCTCCCCCTCAAAGGCGCTTAAGGAAATGGGCAGTGCTTTTGTTACAATGCCGGAGACAATGAAAAGACTTGCCGTGGTGCAGTTCTTCACATGGGCGGCTTTTGACCTGCTATGGGTTTATTTCGCGCCCGGAATAGCGGACGGCATTTTCCACGCTGCGAAAGGTACACATGAATTCGAGCTTGCCAGCAACTGGGCCAGCGACTGCTTCGGAATTTACAATGCCGTGGCTTTCGGTTTCTCTTTCGTACTGCTCTGGCTTGCGAAAAAATTCTCTGCGAAAGGCATTCATGTTTCCTGCCTTATTATCGGCGGTCTCGGCCTCGCCTCGCTCGCACTGCAGTTCTGCGGTGTAGATCTTGGCAAATACGGTCTTGTTCCTGCCATGGTCTGCGTAGGCATAGCCTGGAGCAGTATTCTTTCCATGCCTTATGCGCTGCTTTCAAACGCAATACCGGCGGCCAAAATGGGTTTCTATATGGGCGTGTTCAATTTCTGCATAGTCATTCCGCAGATTTTTGTTGACATTACCGGCGGCTGGTTCATGAAACACTGCCTCGGTGGCAGCCCGCTTGCGGCTGTGGCCTTCGGCGGCCTGTGCCTTATAATTGCGGCTTTCTTCATGAAATTTGTCAAAGACAATACCGTAAAGGAAGAAGCGGCAGCCTGAAAAGAAAAGACAGAAGCTGAAAAAAAGAAAAAAGCAGATTCAGCTGAGTACAAATAAATACGAAAAACGGCGGATTTCTCCGCCGTTTTTTATGTACTGCTCCGGCTTAGTGCCTTTTTTTGCGTGCCCTGCCCTAATCCTGCATATTCATCTCATCTTCCTTCAGCTGCCTATATCGGGACAAAGAACTCATTATTCAACATCTTGTCCCGTTGCACTTGCAACATTAATTCGTCTATCTGCATTAACATGGCATATCAATTTTTTAAGTGGTAAAATATGGCTTAATAGGCAAAATTGTTGGTTGTTCCTATTCAGAGACAAAAACTTATTATGAAACAAAAATGCTACAGCCACGACTAATAATATACCCCTCGTCGTATTTCAATGAAAAGAAAATAGAGGAAGATTACAAAAACGAATATGATGCTGCAAATGGGCTGTTCCAGGCGGCATTGTATGGCTATGAAAAATGGCATAGTGCAGGAAAATTGTCGCTGCATTATCTGTCTGACTTAAGAAAAACACCGGGAACCGTTTATGCAATATATCGCGGCTGGATGATGTCTCCT
>CACZRG010000095.1 GCA_902783485.1 uncultured Elusimicrobium sp. | reverse complement strand
GTAAGCAATGCGAACATTTCTCTTAAACCGTCTTCAAGCGATACTTCCGGTTTAAAGCCGAGAGCTCTTATTTTTTCAGTATTTGCGGCAGAAATCTTTATGTCACCTGCGCGTTTTGGGCGGAATACGCGTGGAAGTTTTCTGCCTGTGATTCCGTCAAGCATATCCACAAGTTCCAGCAGGGAATGTGTTTCTCCGCTGGCAACATTATAGCTTTCTCCCGGTGTACCTTTTATTGCAGCCAGTATATTTGCGCGGACTATATCTCTTACATGAATAAAATCCCGGCTCTGTCTGCCGTCCCAGTCAATGCACAGTGGTTTGTTCTGCACCGCAGACTGCATGAATTTTGCTATAACAGCTGAATATGGTGAATCCGCATTCTGATTCGGGCCAAACACATTGAAGTAAATAAGTGATACAGTATCAAGACCATAAAGCCTGGTATATTCCCTGCATAATTCACGGCCCATCTGCTTTGAAAGCGCATAAGGGGACTGGCAGTCCATGGCAGATGTTTCCCTGTAAGGCAGTTCCCTGCCATTGCCATATATGGCACAGGAACAGGCAAAAACTACGCGTTTCACGCCGCTGTTCTTTGCTGCCTCAAGTACACTCGCTGTTCCATAAACATTCATCCTGTAGGTGTTAAGCGGTTCCTTTATGGATTGAGGAACAGACACAAGGGCAGCATGATGAAGTACATAGTCTGTGCCTCTGAAAGCAGGCAGTATGGCTTTGTAATCACAAATATCTGCATTTACAAGCTGTATTTTATCTTCCAGTCCGGCAAGATTTTCAAGCCTTCCGGTTGAGAGATTGTCAAGTACACGCACATTCTGGCCCTGACGCAGCAGTTCCCTGACAATATGCGAGCCTATAAATCCTGCTCCTCCTGTTACAAGCCATGTATAAACGCTATTCAGCATTGTGTTTTTCTTTTATATTATTTTCCGCAAAGCGGCAAAATATGAAATTTGCCGTGAGACACGGCAGAATACATCGTAGCACATATAACTCTGATGTATATGTTATATAACTTGCAGCCTTTATGTAAAATTCCATTGTACAGATATGTCTTTCTGCCTGTTTTTCCGTCGTTCAGGTATACTATATTTTGTATAATATTTCAGACGGATCTGCCTGAGTATGTTATGCGTGGATGCATAATCACACGGAGTATTAAATAGATCCGCATTTTATAGTTAAAGAAGGAAAATCTGAATGAAAATAGCAGTAGCTGGAACAGGATATGTAGGTCTTTCACTTGCGGTTCTTCTGTCGCAGTACAATGAAGTGACAGCTGTTGATATTGTTCCTGAAAAAGTTGAAATGATTAATAACAGGAAATCTCCTGTCGCTGATAAGGAAATAGAAGATTTTCTGGCGAACCGGCAGCTGAATCTCACTGCCACGCTGGAAGCGGAAAAAGCATACAGAAATGCTGATTTCATAATTATAGCCGCACCTACCAATTATGACCCACAGCGTAATTATTTCAATACAGGGGCTGTTGAGGAAATAATAAAACTTGCGTACAGCTGTAATCCGCATGCTGTAATTGTAATAAAGTCAACAATACCAGTAGGATTTACCAGAAATATCCGTGAAAAATCAGGAGTGAGGAATATTCTTTTCAGTCCGGAATTCCTGCGTGAGGGACATGCTCTTTACGACAATCTGCATCCTTCGCGCATAATCGTAGGAACGGACATGAACGATGAATTTCTGATGGAAAAAGCCAGGATTTTCGCGCGGCTGCTTGAAGAAAGTGCTGTTAAGAAGGATATCAGGATACTTTTCATGGGCCATACCGAGGCAGAGGCTGTAAAACTGTTCGCAAATACATATCTTGCCCTGCGTGTAAGCTATTTCAATGAACTTGATACCTATGCGGAGATGAAGGGGCTTGATACAAAGCAGATTATAGAGGGAGTGTGTCTTGATCCGCGCATAGGAGATATTTACAATAATCCGTCTTTCGGATATGGCGGTTACTGTCTTCCTAAGGATTCCAAGCAGCTTCTGGCGAATTACGCTGATGTTCCGCAGAATCTTATACAGGCCATTGTGGAATCCAACCGCACACGCAAGGATTTTATAGCGGACCAGATCCTTAAACATGCCGGGTATTATGACTATCAGGAAGATACACAGTACAATCCCAGACTGGAAAGACAGCTTGTGATAGGAGTGTACCGTCTCGCCATGAAAGCCGGAAGTGATAATTTCCGTCAGAGTTCCATACAGGGAATTATGAAACGCATAAAAGCCAAGGGTGCAACTGTTATTGTATATGAGCCTTCACTTAAAAATGGAGATACTTTCTTCGGCAGTGAAGTGGTTAACGATCTGACTGCCTTCAAGGAGCGTTCAAATACCATAATAGCAAACCGTTATGAATCATGTCTGGAGGATGTACGGGAGAAGGTGTACACAAGGGATATTTTCAAACGGGATTAATAATTATCCTTCATACAGGCAGAACAGACGGCTCCGGCATAAAATGGCTGGGGCCGTCTTTTATAAAACTGTTTAAGCTGCGGGGGGTTGTTTTATACAATATTAATTATGAAAATATCTATTATACAGAATAATCCTAAGACAGGTGATTTTGAACGCAATCTTTCAGCACTGCGGAAAGCTGTAGCAGAGGCAGACAGACAGGGTGCAGATATTATTGTGGCACCGGAATATGCTGTAACAGGCCCAGATCCTGAAGATCTGCTGCTTCGTGAAAAATTTTTCATTGAAGCTGAAAATGCAGTCAGGCAGCTTGCCTCGCTTAATGTCAGGGCCGCTATAGTGGCAGGAACCATTATAAAAGAAGGAGACTGTGTGTATAACACAGCCGCGGTTATAGACGGAGGCAGACTTGAATTTGTAAAAAAATCCATTTTGTCCCATGATGAAGCATATTACATGGACGCGGGGGAGAAAGAGGGATTCTGTACCATACGTGGCAAAAATGTTCTTATAACTCTGGGCGGAGAGGTGAAACTTGATTATCTTTTTACGGAAAAACCTGATCTGGCTATAAATATTTCAGCGGTAACATATACCCGTGGCAGGATAACAAGAGATTTAAAGGAACTTTCCGTAACCGCAAAAAAACATGGGGTAATGCTGGTGTCAGCCAATTTGTGCGGCGGAAATGATGAGAACGTATATTACGGCGCAAGTGCTGTTTTTGCCCCGGACGGAAAAGTTCTTGCCGAGGCCGGCGCTTTCGAGGAAGCAGTTATAAATATTGACACAGACAAGGTTGAACCTTCCGTGATAGAGGAGCGCGATGATACAGCAGATCTTGTCGCGGCGCTTACTTTAGGGCTTGGTGACTATTTCTGCAAGCAGAATTTCGGAAAGGCTGTCATAGGACTTAGCGGTGGCATTGATTCAGCTGTTGTAGCAGCTCTTGCCGCACGTGCGATTGGCGGTGAAAATGTATTAGGTGTTATGATGCCTTCCGAATATACTTCCGACGAGAGCATAAGCGGAGCCAGAGAACTTGCGGAAAATCTTAAAATGCCTTACCGCGTTGTGCCGGTAAAAAATATCTTCAATTCTCTGGTGAATGAGATAAAACCGGCTACTGCGCCTGGCAGTGTAAGTCTTACCCTGCAGAATCTGCAGTCCAGAAGCCGCGGTGTTATACTTATGGCCCTTTCCAACGAGGAAAATCGTCTTGTGCTTGCCACCGGCAACAAATCCGAAGTCGCAATGGGTTACTGCACACTTTACGGCGATACCGTCGGTGCAATAGACCCTCTGGCGGACCTTTTTAAAACGGAAGTTTACGAGATAGCCCGTTATCTTAATAAAAGAAAAGAAATCATTCCCGAAGAAACAATAACCCGCGCCCCATCCGCAGAACTCAGGCCGGGCCAGAAAGACGAGGATGAACTGCCACCGTACGAAAAACTGGATAAGATAGTACGCATTTATCTTGAGGAAAATAAATCGGCGGAAGAACTTGTTGAAGCCGGTTTCGACAGTAATATGGTTGAAAAAGCTATACGCCGCATTGAAATAAATGAGTACAAGCGCAGACAGCTGCCCATGGGAATAAAAATATCGGAATGTTCATTCTTCATTGACAGAAAAATGCCAATTGTAAGGAAGCCTCTTTGAAACGGTAATACGGTGTGAAGTTCCTTCTGCTTTTCATTATGTTTTTTTTATCTCTGCCGTCATTCGTGGCGGCAGAGATAAAAGACCGTGTTCTGGAAGGCAATGAAATGCGCAGAATAGAGCCTGAGACCAAGGAGGCTGTAAGGCTTACGGTTGAACGTTCCACCATGACAGCGGACGGACAGCCTGACAATGGTCTGCTGGCGAAAGCAATAGGCGCCATAACGCTTAATACGCCATTGGGCGTGCTTGTTCCGTTCCCTATAGCAGACTCAAACAAGGACCTTGGGCTGAGTATAGGTATAATGCCGCTGCTTGCGCTTAACAAGAATGAATCAGGAGAAATAAAATCTGTAATACTTCCTTCTGTAAGCTGGAACAAATACCTGGGAGGAACATACACATACAGGCATTTTATATTCCCGGACGAAAAACGCTTCTTCATTTTCCGTGCATCAAAATCTGACCATGTTGAAGAAGAACTGATGGCTTATTATTATACTCCGGATTTATGGGGCACAGGTATACGGGCCAGCTGGGAACCGAAACACTGGGTAAACGGCAAGCCTTCTTTTTACGGATACGGACTTATGGATAGCCGCCGGGGGGGACGGGCCAATTATGCCCTGGATATTACCGGTGAGGAACTTATAATAGATTTTCCTGTTTTCAAGCCTTTTTTTGTGAATCTTACCCATTCTTTTTTTGTTGACAGAATAGTTCCGGGCCCGGTTAACAAGGGGGAATTTAAAAATATTTATCCTGAACTCTATGGTGAGGCTTCAAAACACAGCAGCTTTCATCTGAACCGCCTGGCGATAGTGTATGATGACACTGATCACCTGTATCTGCCGACGATAGGAACCTATGCTTCCGCCTCTGTCACTTATTCAAATAAGGCTTTCGGTTCGGATTTTGAATACAGGACATATGCTTTCCAGATGAAGAATTATTATAATTTCCGGGAAGAAAGCCGTTTTATTACTGCAGTGCACTGTCTGCTGCAGTATCAGCGTGGCGATGATCTTCCGTTTTATGCCATGGTTAAATTGGGCGAAAGCACAGGACTGCGCAGTGTAGGCGACGGACGTTATACAGGACGTGGAAAGTTTATGGTGACAGTAGAGGAGCGCATAAGGCTTTCACGCTCAAACCTGTTTAATTTCATTAATGAGATAGAACTGGCACCCTTTCTTGATCTGGGGGAAGTTTTCGACAGGCCATCTGATTTCCGAGGACGCGATCTTGTTTATGCACCAGGTATTTCCGCAAGGCTTGTTATAAGACCGCAGTTTGTTGCCACAGTGGATCTTGCTTTCGGAAAAGAAGGAAGCAATACCCTGGTAAAAGTGGGCTATCCGTTCTGATAAATTATTTATCCATTTCCTGGAGTATCTTCAGCATTTTCAGCGGGCGCAGTGTTTTTTTTGCCGTTACTTCTTCTGTTTTTTTGTTTTTTTCAAAGGCGGCTGTATGCTTAAGCAGCCAGAAAAAATCCTCTTTTGAAAGTTCCGGTGAATAATGCAGGGCGCTTATATACAGACCGAAAAGCCAGGCGGAAAGCCATTCAGATGATGGTTTTTCATAAGACATGGCCTCATTTCCTGCGGGGGAAGCAGCATGAATAAATTTATCAGGGATTATATTGTAATCAGCAAACTGCCGGAGATCGTCGCCTGAAAACAGTGATACTTTCTGTTCTTTTGCCATTCTTTCCGCTTTGCCAAGAGTTTCCATTCCGTCAAAAGCCTTGTCATAATCCCTGTAAAGCATTAGTATGGCCCGGATTCTTTTGCCTTCGGGCAGGCCTGCATTAAGATCCAGCATTCTTTTGAGTGCCTTTGATTCAGGGAACATATCCCTGGCGCCATATGTTTTACCATAGGAAAGTGGGGAAACATAATAGAGCTGAATATCCGGAGCAAAGCCGTTATTCCTGCCTGAAACAATGCTTAATGCTGCTGTGGACTCACGGCTGGCGAGCGGTGAGAGCGCATGCTGGCGGTAACTCATTATAGATTCACTGTATTCATTGTGGTATAGTAGCGGAGGACGGCCAATAATACCGGCGAATATGCCTCTGCCACCTTTTGTCATCTTTCTTATTTTCCTTACAGTGTTTTCAGAAAAATTACGTTTTTTCATCATTTTTTCAGGACTGAATCCGGCAGGAAGTTTTTTTTCTTCAGGCCACACTGTAGAAGTGTCAAATTCAGCCATGCCGTTGAAAGAAGCTGGAAATGCTGAAAAATCAAACGTGGAAAGATTGCATCCCCTGAAATCAGCAGTTGCCGTGGAAATGACAGGTGGCGGCAGGTCTTCCTGCCTGTAAAAAGAACATAAGGCAGAGTACGATGAGGGTTTGGGGTCGCGGTCAAGGAATTTGTCTTCCGCTGCGCATATTCCCGCAAAGATTTCAATAACTGTTATAATTGCAATAAATACCATACCGGATTCTGCCGTTTTCTTCATATCTATATTTTATAAAAATAAGAAAAGCGGGAGTTGTCCCGCTTTTCCATATAATGTTCTGTTAGGATATTACAGACCAGCATTTACTGCAGAACTGACAGATCTGCAATATTATCCGCAAGCATGGTTACTCTTTTTACCAGATTCAGGCGGTTTGCCTTTATCTGCGGATTCTTGTCCATGACCATAACCTTGAGGAAGAAATTGTCCAGCACCGGCTTAACCGGCAGCATGGCGGATAATGCTTCTGCATATTTCTTTTTTTCCGCAAGGGGGCGGCACTGTTTTTCTGCCTTGTCCAGCATTGCGGAAAGTTCTTTCTCCTCGTCTTCCGCAAATAAGGATATATCTGTTTTTCCGTCAAGAGGCTCCTTTATGTTTTTTAGAATGTTTTTTGCTCTCTTGAACAGGGCAGAGATTCCTGAAAATTCAGAGTTTCTGCGCAGTGTATGCAGGTCTTTCAGGCGGGCAAGGCAATCGTTGAGATCTCCTTCTTTCAGGAAAATGCCTTTTACTGATTTTATCTCGTCGAAAGCATAACCTTCAGCGGTAAAAATTCCCTCAGCCCGCTGCCATAAAAAGTCCATTGGAATATTTACATCTCTCATATCAGCAGCTTCCGGCAGCAGTGAATAAGAGTATCTGAACAGTTCCGGCAGATTGATACGTATGTTTTTCTCAATGAGCATTCTTACTATTCCAAGTGCCTGGCGGCGCAGACCGTGCGGATCCTCGCTGCCTGTGGGAATCTGTCCGAGAGAAAAATCACATATAAGAGTATCTGTTTTCCCGGCTATTGAGACAAGGCATGCTTCCGTCGTGCCAGGCAGGGGAGAGTCAGCAGAAGCCGGGAAATAGAATTCCCCAACTGCTTCTGCAGCTTTTTTACTGAATCCTGCATGTTTCGCGTAATAGCCACCTATGATGCCCTGCAGTTCCGTGAATTCACGAACCAGATTGCTGGTAAGATCTGAATAGACATGTCGTGCGGCCTCTTTTATGACTTTTTTATCTGCTCCGGCAGAATGTTCTGCAAGCCAGGCTGATATTTTCTCAACGCGGCAGGCCCTGTCTTCCATTGAACCCAGTTTTTCCTGGAAAGTAACGGAAGCCAGTCTGGTACGGAAATCATCAAGAGGAATGGACAGATCCCTTTCGTAGAAGAATATCGCATCCCGGAAGCGTGCCTCGAGAACATTCCTGAAACCTTCCTCTACATTCTGCTGGCCTTTTGATATTCCGTCACGTATTCCTATAAAATATGCCTGAAGATTTCCTTTTGAATCGGACACTGTAAAGAATTTAAGCTGTTTTTTCATTACCAGATGAACCAGCTCGCGTGGGAGTTTGAGAAATTCCTGTGAATAATCGGCGACTACACATACGGGATATTCGGTAAGATATGTGTTTTCCGTGAGAAGTTCCTCATCTATATCCGCCGTTAATTTCATTCTTCTGGCTGCCTTGCCAAGTTCCCCGCGCAGAAGTTCTCTTCTCTGACTGTCGGATACCACGACATTTACTTTCTCAAGGTTTTCAAGATAACTATCAGCATTTTCTATTATTACTTTTGGTGAGCCAAGAGAGTTCAGGCCTACAGTTGTTTTTCCTGATTTTATACCTGCTACGGAGAAAGAAATTACTTTGCTTCCGCGCAGGGCAACAATACCGCGTATAGGCCGGGCAAATTTCATTCTTGTTTCTTCCCATACCATTGTCTTTGGGAACTGCAGACGCGTTATGATACGGGGGAATATTTCCGCCAGGACTTTTTCTGTCCTGATTCCGGGGATTTTCTTTATAAAACAGAGAACTTCTCCCTTTTTCGGATCATTTACTGTAGTAAGCCTGTCAGGGGTTGTTCCTCTGCCACGTGCAAAACCTTCGGCCTGTTTTGTGTATTTTCCGTCGGGACCTTTAAGAAGTTTTGCAGATGGGCCGAGGAATTTCTGTACACTTTCCTCTGTTTTGTCCGGAACACCGCGCATAAAAAGCACAAGACGTTTGTATGTGCCATATGCTTCCACACTGGTAAATTTAATATTGGCCGCTGCTGCTTCTTCGGTTATGTATTTTTTCAACTGCTCTTCAGCGGAAGTTATAAAGCGCGCGGGAATATTCTCAATTCTTATTTCAAGTAAAACGTCACTGTTCATTTTGTTTTCTTCTCCTCCTGAACTGTTTTGTCCTTGTTCACGTAGGCTGCGGCACACACGCGCGCCATATTCCTTATTTCCCGTATAAGAACGGCACGTTCTGATACAGAGATTGCTCCCCGCGCATCAAGAAGATTGAAATTCTGTGAGCATTTCATAACCATGTCATAGGCCGGCAGATAATATCCTTTTTTCGCCAGGCTGCGCACTTCACTGCTCCAGTGATTGAAATTGGCGCGGATATTTTCCACATCAGCTTCTTCAAAATTGTAATGAGAAAACTGTTCTTCCTGTCCGGCGTGAACCTCACCATAGGTAAGCTCGTCGTTCCACTGTATTTCGAAAATGTTTTTCTTTTTCTGTACGAACATGGCGAGGCGCTCAAGACCGTATGTTATTTCAACCGTTATAGGGTTAAGATCGAATGAGGCCATCTGCTGAAAATAGGTGAACTGGGTAACCTCCATGCCATCAAGCCATATTTCCCAGCCTACCCCGGAAGCTCCGAGAGTCGGCGATTCCCAGTCGTCTTCTATCCAGCGTATGTCATGTTCCGAATAGTCTATGCCTACCGCCTTTAATGAATTGAGGTAAAGCTGTTGTATGTTTTCCTTTGGCGGTTTTATTATGACCTGATACTGATAATATTTGCCGAGACGGTTAGGATTCTCGCCGAAACGTGCATCAGCTGGCCGTCTGCACGGTTCCACATATGCAACCGCCGCCGGTTTTTCCGTAAGTGCTCCGAAAAAAGTAGCCGGATT
>CACZRG010000094.1 GCA_902783485.1 uncultured Elusimicrobium sp. | reverse complement strand
TTCTGCTTTCAGTCCGCCTCCTGATGCCGACATAAGAAATGTTCCGTTCAGATTGTTCATGCTGCGGTCCAGCCCGGTTAAAGAGGATTTTATCAGCAGATCCTTCGTGTCAAAATATCTGCTGCTGAAATTTTTTACTGCTATTTCGGTTCTCAGATCAGCGGTTTTTACAGACCGCAGCCAGCTGTCATACATATTTCCGGCTTCCGTATAGGAACTGGCAGGGTTCCTGTTTTTCGCAGCTGGGAATTTGTTGGTTACCGTTTTTTCAGAAGAAACATTTATTAAATTACTGTTTCCTGGGAGGTCATCAGCTGCGGCAGTTTTTTCCACGCTGTTTTTTTCTTCAATCAGTACCATACGGTCAGATTTCAGCAGAATAAAAATATCTGCCTTTTCATCTTTCTGTGTAAGACCGGCGGCGAATGTAAAAGGATTTCCATTCAGGCATGCAGTGAAAGTGTCTATAACTATGTTTCTGAAAGTATGAAGTTCCGCACTGGTATTTATATCCGTAAACAGGCCTGCACCGTTGTGATAATACTGCCCGCCGGATACAACGGCTTTCAGGTCTGCGCTGCCGTTTTGTATGTTCATGTCAATATCTGCTTTGCCTCCGGCTTTTCTGGCACGAAGAAATTCCGAGTCTCTGGCAAGTCTGTCAATATCCAGGGCCGCTTTAAGGGCTGCTGTGTAAACAGGCGGGTGTGTGTTCCAGTTATAACGCAGTGTCATGTCCGCCGAGGAATCGTGTCCTGTGGCTGATATTTTTTTAAAATCAACTGTTTTCTTTGAGAAATCAAAATCAGCTTCGGCTGATACCTGATAACCACCGGCGGCCCATTTCCCTGTTATGAAAGCAGGCAGCAGTCCTGTGTCTCTGGATAAATTCATTTTCATTGAGCCGGCGGGTTTTGTGAAATTTCTAAGCTCACCTGAAAGAGTAATTGGAATTCCTTTCCTTTCCACCTTTAAAGAGCCTGAAGCGTATGCCTTTTTCCAGTTCATTCCTGCCATGTCGGCTTTTCCGTTGATGGAAACATAAAGTCCTTCCCGTTCATAACCGGGTATGGAAAGACTGCCCTCTGTTTCAAGCGAAAGGGTAAACATTCCGTTTGTTGAGAAATTTCCTGTTTTCAGATTTATATCCTCAAGACGAAAAAATGTCTCTTTTTCTTCATTACTGTACGAAAGGCTTACGTCCTTTATACTGCCTTTCTTTATTTTCAGGTCTATTGCAGAAGGTGTTGAGATAAACCAGTTAAGAAAACCGGTCACCTCCGGCATGTTTGAACTGCCGTCTTTATACTGTTTGAAATCTGCCCTGAACCCTTTTATATCAATTTGTTCCATGACAAGATGATAAAGGCCTTTTTTCTTTTCCGGCATAAAGGTTCCGGATGTATTTATGTCCGTGTTGCCTGATGAAAAATGAGCTTTCTCAAATGTTATTCCGGTTTCCCTGCTGTAATACAGTTTTGAATTTAATGAGGTTTTTGAAAGACCATATTTTTTTACAAGTTCCCTGTCAGGAATTATGTCTTCAAGATTTGAAGAAGCAAATGATAATTCCGCTGCAGGTATTTTTCCTTCCTCTGCCGGAGGAATTAGGAAATCTGCAGAGGCAGAGGCCCTGCCACTTTTTATATCAGTTCTGCCTGTGGCCCCGTGATGAGGACCGTCAAGCCTGCCGCGTGTATGAATTTCTGTTTCGGGTATTTTGTAATTCCCGTATCTGCCGTTTAATACAAGCGTTATGTCAGCGCGGAAAGGCTTTTCCTTTGAAAAATCCCTTATTTTTATATTTCCACCTGTCAGATTTATATGAATATTTTCTTTTTCATCATGATATTCTCCGCAGATTGATGAAAGTTTTAGCTTTCTAAAAGGCAGCGGCGGCGGAGATTTTCTTTCCTGCGCTTTCATTTCGCCTAATGAACTATCTGCGGCTGCTTTTTCTGTTTTATTTTCTAAATTTGCTTTTCTGCTTTCTGACGCATTTGTTCTGTTTAGCAGTGTTAAGTTGAACTGTCCGTCCGCATATCTGCGCAGATTGAACTTTGCCCCATAAGCTTTTATTGTGCCTGCTTCTATGCTTTGCCTAAAAAGCAATGCAGAATATGAAGGAGAAATTTCAAGTTTTTCTACAGAAAGAAGTTCTTTGCCGTTCAGTTTTAATGCGGAATCCTTTACTATCAGTTTTCCGAAGCCTGCTTTTATTTCGCCTGCGGATATTTCTGTATTCAGGCTTTGCGACAGAATGTCTAAAAGTTTGTCTTTCCCGCCCCGGTCGAGCCATATCGAAATGCCGTAGCCTGTCAGAATGGCTGCAGCCGCGGCGGCAGACAGAAATATAATAATTTTTCTTCTTAATGAAAGACTGGAAAATAGTTTTCTGAAATACGTACTGAAAGACATAGACATATTTTATAAATTTCGTTTTATTTCTTCTTTAAATTTTTTACGTATTTCGGAAACAGGCAGTGTTGTACTGATAAAAATGCTGAACGGGAAAATTTACGTATACGGCTTTAATGCTGCATTCGTATTGAGAAAAGTTAATCAAGGTTAATATTGAAAGAACAGGTGGATATTTTTAATAATTTATCTGTATGAAGAAAAACATTCACTTTTCAGGAGTGGGCGGCGTTGGCATGAGCGCGCTGGCCCAGATGGCCACCGGTGGAGAATATACTGTAAGCGGTTCCGACCGTGATTTTGATCGCGGGCAGAAGAAGGAATTGCGGGAAAAACTTGAGAAAGCAGGAGTACTCATATATCCGCAGGATGGCAGCGGTGTGACGGGAAATACTGTCAGGCTTGTTGTTTCCACGGCCATAGAGGATACGAATCCTGAAATAAGGAATGCCCACACATGCGGTGTGCCGGTGGTTCATCGTTCAGAGGTTCTTGCTGAATATGTGAACAGCTCTGATACTGTTGTTGTCTCCGGTACCAGTGGCAAATCCACAGTTGTGGCGATGATTTTCCGTATACTTGAATATGCCGGTCTTCAGCCTTCTGTCATAACCGGCGGGTCGCTCAGGGAACTTATGGAACGTGGACTTGCAGGCAATGCTTTCCGTGGCAAAGGGACGGCCCTCATTGTTGAAGGTGATGAATCCGATGGCAGTCTTGTGCGCTATAAACCGGCCAAGGGCCTGGCACTTAATATAACTAAAGACCATAAAACAATCGATGAGCTGAAAAAGATCTTTCTGGAATTCCGCGGAAACTGTGGTGAATTTGCCTGGAATCAGAATGATCCTGTATGTGCGGAGATATTTTCCGGCGGCAAAGGCACGCCATACGGTGTAGATATTAACGGATACAGGGTTGAAAACCGGTCCATGCATCCTTTTTCTTCTGATTTTACTGTAAGCGGAATATCATTTCACCTGCCGGTGCCGGGCGAATACAATATTGAAAATGCCGTAGCTGCATGTGCCGGCGCCGCCATGTATGGTGTTTCCCTTGAAACCGCTGCCGTTGCACTTGCAGGTTTCGCCGGGGTGGACCGCCGCTTTGTACTCACAGGTGAAAAAAACGGCATACGTGTTGTTGATGATTTTGCGCATAATCCGGCAAAGATAGCCGCTGTTCTGTCCGCGCTGCACGGCGCAGGAAAAAGGGTTTTCGCAGTATACCAGCCGCATGGTTTTACACCTACGCGTAATCTGCGTACCGAGATAGTGCGTAGCCTTACGGAAGGACTTTCAGAAGACGATTTTCTTTTTATGCCGGAAATATATTATGCCGGTGGCACTGTAAACAAAACCATTTCCTCAGCGGATATTGTGGAAGATGTGCTGTCCGCAGGTAAAAACGCGAAGTTTTTCCCTGACCGTTCCACTATCCCCGCCGCTATAGCTGATATGGCACGCCCTGGCGACATAATAGGAGTTATGGGAGCGCGTGATGCCACACTTTCTGATCTGGCACGTGAAATACTGGAGGCACTGTAATGGCAAAAATTACCGTAATGCTTTATACCACGCTGCGTAAACGGTTAGGTGTTTCGAAACTGGAACTTGAGGGACGCACCGTGAAAGATCTTATAGATGCGCTGTGCGCATACAGCCGCCCTGCGGTAGAGGAAATACTTCTCAACGATGAAGGACAGGTGAAGCAGCATTTCGTGCTTACGCTGAATTCCGAAATACTCGATAACCGGAGCATAGCCGGTATAAAGGTAAAAAAGAATGACATTCTTCATGTTTTTCCACCTGTTTCCGGCGGTTAGTGCTTTGTAACTGTGTTTGCAGCGATATCCCGTCATATATTATGAAATGTTTTTTTCCTGATTCCGCCGGCAGAACAACTGTCTGCGACGGCTGCAGCAGTGTTTTTTTGCAATGAAGGCAGTGAAATAAGGTAAAATATACGAAGTTAGTACTTTAAGGAGGAAGTTTTTTTTGTTACGCAACGATAAAAGAATAAGGATCAACAGGAATATAACTGCGCCGCAGGTGCGCCTGATTGATCAGAATGGTGTAATGGTGGGAATAAGATCCACCTATGAAGCGGCCGCGATGGCCCGCAACGCGGGGTTTGATCTCGTTGAGATAGCGCCAACAGCAAAGCCGCCGGTATGCAAAATAATGGATTTTTCCAAGTTCCTTTATGAAAAGGACAAACAGGAAAAAGAGAACCGCAAAAAACAGAAATCAGGTGGCCTGAAGGAAATCCGTCTCAACCCGCGTATCGGGGAAAATGATCTGCAGACCAAGATAAGACAGATGGAAAAATTTCTGCAGGAGCGCAACAAAGTGCGCATAACCGTTGTTTTCCGTGGACGCGAAAACCAGCACAGGGAGCTTGGCGAGGATATACTGAACCGTATATGTGAGCTGCTTTCAGGTGCGGGAACGCAGGAGGGAAAATCCCAGCTGTTGGGAAACCGCATGAGCATAACCATTGCTCCGCAGGTTTCCGGTAAAACACAACAGCCACAGAACAAACCCAAAATTGTACAGGACGGCGAAGGCGAATAAAACTTCCTATCAAAGCCTTAATATTTGTATAATATAACTGCTATATTTAGCAAAAGAGAGAAATTATGCCTAAAATCAAATCCAACAGCTCAGCAAAAAAGCGTTTTAAGAAAACCAGCTCAGGAAAATGGCTTCACCGCAAGGCAGGACTCCGTCATCTTCTGACGGGTATGTCGGCAAAGCGTGGCAGATTCCTGCGCACAGCCGACGTTATTGAGAAAACGTCTTCGGAAGGCCACCTCTTGGCGAGCTACCTTCCTTACAAATAAGTATCAGTTAAAGGAAAAGAAATATGAGAATCAAGTACAGTGTTGCACGCAACAAAAGAAAGAAAAGAGTATTGAAGCTCGCAAAAGGCTATTACGGAGATAAATCACGCCGTCTCCGCCAGGCAAAACAGCAGGTTGCAAAATCTCTTACAACCGCTTATATACACCGCCGTGACAAGAAGGGAGCCATGCGCTCTCTCTGGATTGTCCGCCTCAATGCGGCCGCCCGCGAGGAAGGAATGTCCTACAGCCGCTTTATAGATGGACTGCATAAGGCGAACATCACCCTTAACCGCAAGATGCTTTCGGAAATCGCAATCCGCGATCCCCAGTCTTTCAGGCAGCTTGCCGAAACAGCCAAAAAGGCGCTTGCAGTAAAATAAGGCGCGGTAAAACAGGATACAACAGTGACTCCTGAAGAGTGGAAGGGGAAACTGTCCGCCATAAAGGACAGTTTCTCCTCTTTGATTTCTGAACATAAAGCCGATTATGAGACGCTTTATCAGCGTTTTCTTGGCCGCAAGGGTGAATTGAGCCTTCTGCTGCGCGATCTGAAAGACATCGCCGCGGAAGAGCGCAGGAACCTTGGTGTGCTCGGCAATGCTGCCAAGCAGGAGCTTACGGCAGCTGCGGAAAAAATAAAATCCGCCATAGACGCTCACAATCAGCGGTGCAGTTCTGCGCCAGCTATAGACATAACCCTGCCCGGAGTGAATTTCCCTAAAGGTTCGCTTCATCCGCTTACACAGACAATGGACAGGATTTCCGGTGCGTTTTTAAGACTGGGATTCAGTCTTGCCTCCGGCCCTCTTGTTGAAGATGACTGGCATTGTTTTGAGGCCCTTAATTTCCCTGAATGCCACCCGGCCAGGGATATGCAGGATACATTCTATGTGAATGCGAAGGACGACAGGGGAAAGGATAAACTGCTTCGTACGCAGACCTCTACAGTACAGATACGGGTAATGGAAAAACAGAATCCTCCACTACGTGTATTCCATCCCGGAAGAGTATTCCGTAATGAAGCCGTTGATGCGAGCCATGCTTTCGCGTTCCATCAGGTTGAAGGTCTTTATGTAGATAAAAACGTTACAATGGCTGATCTTAAATGGACTGTGGACGCATTTATGAAAGACCTTTTCGGCTCTTCCGTAAGAACAAGATTCAATCCGTCTTATTTCCCATTTGTAGAACCTGGTGCGGAAGTTGACATGAGCTGTATATTCTGCAAGGGACAGTCGGAGCACTGCCCTGTGTGCAAAGGTACAGGCTGGCTGGAACTTCTTGGTTCCGGAATGGTACATCCCAATGTGCTTAAAGCCTGCGGACATGACCCTGAGGTGTGGAGTGGCTTCGCTTTCGGCTGCGGCATAGAACGTTTCGCCATGCTTCTGTACGGAATAAACGACATGAGAATGTTCTTCGAGAATGATTTCCGTATCCTGGAGCAGGTAAGGTAAGGGGAACAATATGAAAATAGTTTATTCATGGCTTTGTGAATATCTTGAAAATCCCCCTGCGGCAGAGGAACTTATAGCGAAACTTGACCGCATAGGCCTGAAGGTTGAGGCTACGGAAAAGACAGGCCCGGATTTTACCGGCGTAATAGCCGCAAAAATCATGGCGATAGATTCGCACCCAAATGCCGACAAGCTGCACATAGTGACAGTGGAAAGGGGTGATGGAACGCAGAAACTTGTATGCGGCGCCCAGAATATCGCCACAGGACAGGTTGTCCCTCTGGCAACACTGGGAGCAAAACTTCCCGGCGGAGTGCTTAAAAAAGCGAAAATCCGTGGCGTGGAATCAGAAGGAATGCTGTGTTCCTGTTCGGAACTTGGTGTTCCCGGTGATCCCAGCGGAATACTTATGCTGCCGTCTGAAACGCCGCTTGGTACAGACGTAAGGACGCTTTATCCAAAGGGCGAACTTGTCATGGAGGTTGAGATACTGCCTAATCAGGGGCATGTTCTTTCCCATTACGCTCTTGCGAGGGAACTTTCCATATTTTATGGATATAAACTACGGAATGCAGCTGTAATTGATACAGGCAGCGTGGGCAACTGCACTGCTGAAGTCAACATTAATGCTGAGGATTTGTGCAGCAGATATACAGCCATATCAATGAAAGGCTGTCTGAATGCAAAAACCCCGGAGTGGATGGCGGAACGCCTTTCTGCGATAGGTGTCAACCCTAAAGGAAATATTCTCGTAGACGGTTCAAATTATGTTATGTTTGAGCTGGGCCAGCCGCTGCACTGCTTTGATGCGGCCTGTCTTAAGGGTGGAAAAATCAATGTGCGCCGCGCAGCCACAGGTGAGAAATTCACTGCGCTTGATAAAAAGGAATATACGCTTAATGATGAAAATCTTGTCATAGCAGATTCTGATAATCCTGTAGCAGTTGCAGGTGTCATGGGTGGCCTCGGAAGTGCTGTTTCGGAAAAAACGGATAATATAGTGATAGAAGCTGCGTGCTTTGATGCCGCGAGCGTTCGCCGTACATCAAAAAAACTGAATCTGAAAAGCGATTCCTCATACCGCTTCGAGCGCGGTACAGACCCTGAAATGACAATAAGGGCAGCCCTGCGCTTCGCTAAACTGATAAAGGATGCACAGCCGGCCGCGTCAATAACAGGTGTTACAGATAAGTATGTAAATCCCTACAGGGCACAGCCTGTTAAGGTAACCACCGCTGCGCTCAACCGCATATTGGGTACAAAGGTCTCTGATGATACGGTATATAACTGCCTGAAAGCCTTCCAGCCGGATCTGCCGCAGGGCAATGGAGAATGGCTGTTCATGCCGCCTTCTTTCCGTCCTGATCTGACAGCAGACTGCGATATTGCGGAGGAACTTGCGAGGTTTATAGGATACGATTCCATTCCTTCGGAATCCCGTATGCCTATGATAAAATCGGAGATAGCTCCGGAATATGCAATTGCGGCACAGTTAAGATATGCCTTTGCCGTGCTTGGCTTCAATGAAATATACAATCACGGTTTCCTTTCTGCAAAAGAGGCTGAAGTATGCGGCGTAAAACCGGAGGACTGCCTGCAGGTGATAAACCCGCTTTCTTCTGACCTGCAGTATCTGCGTCCGTCTCTTGTAGCCGGTGCCTTGCGCGTGCTTGCCTTCAATATGAACCATGCGAGGGAACATGCCCACATATTTGAAATAGGTACAGTTTATCACAGGGATGGCAGCGAGGAAATGCGCTGCGGTGGGCTCGTATTCGGACAGCCGTACGAAAGTAACTGGGCCGGCAGGGCAGAAGGTGCGACATTCTTCGCTCTTAAGGGGGCGCTACAGTCATTTCTTGACAGAAAGCCGGGTTTCAGGTATGAAAAACCGAAACAGGCGCCAGCCTATTACGAAAACTGTGTATGCCTTGAGATGAAAATGGGCAGGGAGTCCCTGGGATACATGGGCCAGCTTTCAGCTGCCGCATGCAGGGCCATGGAAGTAAAGGAAAGCAATGTCTACTACTTCGAGCTTAGCATACCTGTGCTTGCTTCAGCGTTCAAAAAGGAATTCTGGCAGGAAGTTCACAAGATGAAGCCTGTCACGGCTTTCCCTAACAGCTGGAGGGATCTCTCTTTCCTGATTGACATCACTTATGAGTGGAGTCAGATTGAAAAAGCCTTTAACGGCATAAAGAATCTGTCTTCCGTAAGACTTATAGATGTGTTCAGGGGGAAAAATGTTCCCGCAGGGCAGCGCAGTCTTACAGTGCGCTTTGTCTTTTCCTCCATGGAGAAAACCCTTACAGATGCCGAAGTAAACGCCGGCATGAAAGAAGTTATGGACAAACTTTCAAAAAAATTCAACGCTAAACTGCGTGAGTAATTTTATAATGAAGGTTTAGTATGGAAACAGCCGTCAGCAATGGCGGCTGTCTCTGTTTTAAACTGCATAATAAAATATAAAATATATTTGTTTTTTATTTTTTTGAGGTAATTAAGTATGCTTTCCTGGTTAGCCGCCTATGCTGATTCATGGGGCCCTTTGCGTCTGCTTGGCTCATATTCATTTCTGTTAGGCCTTGGTTTTTTTATTTCAGCCTGGGTTGTTATTATCTTCCTGCCTTTATTCTGGCATAAACTGCCTGTGGATTATGGCAAAATATTCCAGCGCGACGGAAAATTCTTTATGAATGTGGACGGCAGGGAAGTTCCTTATGATGAAAAAGGGGAAAAACCGGCTGGAAAGCCTACCGGCGCGGGAATATATCTGCTGCTTTTTGTCATTCCGCTTATGATTCTTCTTGTGCCGGAACTGGGCATAGCCGATATGGGGCTTATCGTACTGCTTTTCCTGTCAATGCTTTCCGGCTACCTTGATGACATAGCCACGTCACAGGGCCGCGGCTGGTCTGGTAAAAAGAAAGGTTTTATAGACCTTGCCATATGTATTGCCGCTACGCTCATTCTTTTTTATGTAACAGCCGGGGACGACGGCTGTGTTACAGTATGGTGGCCTTTTGTGAAAGGTGCTTTCCACCTTTCCTGGTATGAATATATACCAGGGGCTACATTCCTGCTGTGGTTTTCTATTAATGCCACGAACTGTTCCGATGGTGTGGACGGTCTGGCCGGAACACTTTCATTTTTTACGATAATATTCATAGCCGCACTGCTTTATGCTGTTATAGGCAATATGCCGGTTTCATCATATCTGCTTATACCGGCTACGGCTAAATCTGCAATGTTCGCGGCGAGATGGTCTGTTATTTTCGCCACGGTCGCCGGTGCTGTGGCCGGTTATCTGTGGTGGAATGCCTTTCCGTCAAAAGTCCTTATGGGTGATGCCGGCTCACGTTCACTGGGTCTGCTTATAGGAATAGGTGTGCTTTTAACCGGTAATCCGTGCCTTATATTTGCCATAGCACCTGTGCTGCTTGCCAATGGCGGTGCCGGGCTTGTGCGCAGCGGAATACTTAAAATAGACCATAAAATGAAATGGCCGGAAAAAATAGGTCTTGATCTGGACAGGCTGCTGCTTGTAGGGCGGCTTCGCTTTCCGTTACATGATCACTGCCGGAGAAATCTGGGCTGGTCTAATCAGCAGGTGCTCACACGCTTTCTGCTGCTGCAGATATTCCTGCTGCCCCTGCTTTTCATGCTCATGCTTAAAATACGCTGACCGTTGCACGGAATTATTTTCCGAATTTCTGCGGGAATGCGGCGGCAAGCATTTCACGCAGTTCAGGCCAGGTGCTGAAATGGCGTACGCGGCTGTCCGGGTTTTCCTTGCCGAATGCGGAGCGTATCTGAAACACGGTAATATCTTTGTTTTCCGCAACAGCGCCGGTATGGTCAAAGGCATCATCTATAAAAACGCCTTTTTCATTTTTGAGAAAAGCGCCTTTGTCCTTGCAGTTCAGAATTATTCCGTCCGGATTTATTCCGTTTGCGCGCAGCCATTTTACTGAAACAGCCTCAGCGTTCTTTTCCGGGGTTGAAACCCTTGATGTCAGAATTGTTACGGTATGGCCGTTTTTCTGCAGCCAGGCTATGGTTTCAGCCGCGCCCGGTTTTATTCTTATGTTTTCCAGGCAGGCAGGATAGCGGTCATTCAGATAGCGCAGGGCTTCCTCACGTGTCCAGCCAAGGATTTCTATAAAATAGTAATGATTTTCGGACTGGCGCGGCTTTATTTCAGGCAGAACTTTTTTTAGAACTTCCGTATGATAACGTCTGGCATCCTGTATTACCGCCTCGTCTGTAAAACTTATTGTGTCATCTATATCTATCCAGAATTTCATTTTTCAGCCTGTGTTACTTTATGATTTCCGCATATTCCGCTTCTGCAGCTTTGATAAGATCTTCCGGGGCAAGCGCCAGCTGTACGCCTCTTTTGCCTGCGCTTATATGTATGGCTTTTTTCTCTTTTGCGGTTGTGCTTATAAAAACAGGATACTGTTTTTTCATGCCAAGCGGTGTGCAGCCGCCCCGTATATATCCTGTAACTTTCTGTATTTCCTTAACCGGCAGCATTTCAAGGCTTTTTACACCGGCGGCTTTTGCGGCTTTTTTTAAATCCAGTTCCCGGTCCATTGGCAGCAGGAACACATAATATTCATTGCCTGCGCCCTGAGTTACAAGGGTTTTGTAAACCTCATCATACGGCAGGCCGAGGCTGTCTGCTGTGTGCAGGCCGTCTATGAATTCGCCGCCGCAGTCATAGGATTTGGGCTCATAGACTATGCCGAGCCTGTCCAGAATTCTCATGGCGTTTGTTTTTTCTTCTTTCTTCTTTGCCATTTTATGCCTGTATGATAATAAATATTAGTAAACTGCCGGTATGGCTTTCAATTTCATATAGTAAGATTTGCGTACAGGCTTAATTATTCAGTGGAAAGACCGTATTTGAGGAATCACATTCATGCAGTCCGTATTTCTTAAGATAATGCAGGTATTCTGCGAGACTATTCTCATAAGAATCATATTTTATAGTAAGAAAAACATCATCTGAATCAGTATCAATGATGAAAAAATATTCTTCGCTTCCAGGGGTGGAATTTTTTTCACCGTGTATATAATGATTTTCCACGCATACTGTTTTTATGGATCTGACTGTCTCGTGTCCTTTTCTGTCTGTAATTCTTGTCCTATTAATCGGCCCTGACAGAATGGAATAATTATTATCTATACTGATTATATTTTCCGGTCTGTCTGAAATGAACTCATAACACATATACGATAGACAATAAACCAGCAGGAACCAGAAGACGAAAGAACTGATGTATAATATGATATTAAATACGATGCGGGCAATTCGTAAGAATGTTTTATCTGGGTTTATTCGCATTTGTTTAAACCTATACGACGCAGATCGCCATTAAAAAGTTCTGATACAGTATAAACAGTAGCCATAGGTTTATTTTCAAACATCGTACCCTTTAAATGTTCCAAAGGGTATTTTACCTCTCCTGTTTCTGTATCAATTATAAAAAAGGCGGGAGATATTTTTGAACTGTCCCTTTCAGACCAATGATAAAAACTTTGTCCATATATGAATCTGCTGCAAAAGCCAAAACTGTTTATGTCCTGCAGTATTATTCTGCTGTCAGCATCTGATATAGTTCCTTTATAATCCTTTAAGGAATACTTAAGAGAATAATCTCCCGGAAGATTAAATCTGAAAATGGAAATATAATAACATACCAGAAACGTTATCGTGGAAAGAACAAGTAACACCCAAAGAATATATCCGCCGGACAGGAATATTTTTAAAACCAGATTTTTTTTCATTTTATAAATTGACTGCTATCTGATAAATTCTCCATAGAAATTCCATTCCCATTCATCGTAAATTTTATAAGGAGTACCTGTGCAGTCAGCGGCTTTTATTAACCAGGCAGGAAGTTTTTTATATTTCTTTTTTAAGAACTGTACAACATCTAAAGGGTCTTCAAAACTGTCCTTAAATTGTATTTTAACAGTTGCTGAATATATGTATAAATTTCTTCTTTTTCCTAAATTACCATCTGCATAAAAAATTAATGTCGAACGTCCTAATGAAAACATTTCACTTGTGTAATTGGTTTCAAGATCTGGAGCATTTTCATTTAATTTTCTTTCAATGTGAAACTTACCTGTTGCAGACATGTTTTTTACATGGTTTAAAATTCTTTTTTCTACTGCCTTTCTGTATTTTAATGTTTCATTGGAATTTTTTATTGTGTTTAATAAATCAATATCTGTTAAAGTTATTTGAGGCTTTAATCCGAAATAATAATAAAAGACAAAATCCAGATTATCCCATTTCTTGTACATTTCCCCTAACTTCTTTTCTGAATCATTAATTAATTGTCTACAGTATTCAGGTTCCTTCTTTGCTAATGGCAGTGCAATTGCTGGAGTAGCTTTAGGTATTGGAAGTTTGTCTTTAAGATAATTCTCAGAGATGATTTCTTTATAAGTTTTTTTATAAAAAACAAAGTCCCCACCAAAAAGAGGTTGATATATTGTTAAAAGTAAAAGAAATATACAGGAAAATTTCATTATAAATAATTATAACAAAGTTTACTATAGCAAAATATAACATTATAGTGAGGTTTGATATACCTGTTGTTTTTATAGCACTTTTGTTTGTGATAAAATGTAATAATGCCAAGGCATTTTTTATGCTTAGGGCAGGAAATTTTTTCTTTTTCAGGAATATTTTAAGCAGAATGTCTGAAATAGTTCTTGTTTCATTTAATGCGCGTTATGAGCATACATCGCTTGGCGCGCGCTGTATTTTTGCCAATCTTGGCCGTCTGCGGGATAATGCCCGCATTATGGAATTTACGCTTGATTCGTCTCCTGAAGCCGTTCTGGAAGATGTGCTTAAGGAAAAGCCCCGCATTATAGGCATGGGCGTTTATATATGGAATGCGGAAATATGCCTTAAGTTTGCCAGGGAGCTTAAAGTCCTGCGGCCTGAAATAATTCTTGTCTGCGGCGGCCCTGAAATAAGCCATGAAACGGAAAAACAGCCACTCTGCGAACTTGCTGATTATATAATAAGCGGCGAGGGTGAAAATGCTTTCAGGGAATTATGCCTGGCTGTTCTGGCAGGCAGCGGCAATGCCAGGCCTGAAAATATAAAACAGTGTTTTACGGATGGAGTTTTGACAGGCGTGAAAGGCAGAATCCTTTATGCCGCACCGGTGGAACCTGAAAAAACAGATATGCCGTATGATCTGTATACGGAAGATGATCTTGAGAACCGTCTTGTCTATATTGAGGCATCGCGCGGCTGCCCTTTCGGCTGTGAATTCTGTCTTTCCTCGCTGGACAAAAAGGTGCGGTATTTCCCGTTAGTGCCGCTTATGGATAATCTTAAAAAACTTCTTGCTCGCGGGCTGCTTGTGTTCAAGTTTACAGACAGAAGTTTCAACCTTGACATGGAGCGGGCCGGAAAAATACTTGAGTTTTTTCTTGATAATTACCGTGAAGGGCTTTTCCTTCATTTTGAGATAGTGCCTGACAGAATCCCGGAGGAACTTTTCACGCTGCTTGCAAAATTCCCGCGCGGAGCAGTTCAGCTTGAAGCCGGTATACAGACATTTAATCCCGAAGTAGCAGAACGCATAAGCCGGCATCAGGATTATGAAAGGCTGGAAAGAAATATAAAACGGCTGCTGCGTGAAACAGGCTGTTATGTCCATGCCGACCTTGTTGCGGGGCTGCCTGGGGAAACACTGGATAGCTTTGCGTCCGGCTTTGACAGGCTGTATCACATGAATGTGCATGAAATACAGGCAGGTATACTTAAGCTGCTTCACGGCGCACCTATTGCCAGGCACACAGAGGCTTTCGGCATGAAGTACAGCCCGCTGCCGCCTTATGAGATACGCGAAAACAGGGATATAGGTTTTGAGGATATGCGCCGCCTGCGCCGGTTTTCCAGATACTGGGATATTGTCTCCAACAGCGGGGTATTCCTGCTTTCGTCAGAAATAATATGCGGTGGAGGTACTGCGGCGGGGAAAAATATTTCAGGATTCAGCCAGTCTCCTTTCGCTTCTTTCATGGCTTTTTCAGATGCCCTTTATGCGGAAACTCATCAGACCCATTCAATTTCAAGGGCAAGGCTGCGAAATTTTATCAGCAGCTGGCTTACGGTAAAGTGCGGCCTGCCGGAAAAAGAGGCCTCACGCATTCTGGAAAAAGACGCGCTTTCTGCCGTGCGTGCGGAAAAACACAAGAAAAGACAATCCCGGCACGGCAGCTGAATCTTAAACGCTGAGATTTTTGCAGAACAGTTCGAACTTCTGCTGGAAGTTTTGAAAATACTGGCATTAATGTCAGGAAAATCTTTTTTGCGCCCGCGTTTAATTTGTTAAAATATAAAATATTAATATTAAGGTCAAGTAAATGTCTCTTTATAAAATTCTTTCTTTATTGTTATTGTCTGTTATGAGCATTCCTGTTTCAGCCGGTGAAATAAGATTCCGC